>CAIKID010000212.1 GCA_903827345.1 uncultured Actinomycetes bacterium
CAGATCACCGGAAACTTCACGCAGCTGCAAGCTTCGGATTTGGCGAACGTACTCAAATACGGCGCACTCCCGCTTGCCTTTGATCGCGGAAATGTAGAACAAGTTTCTCCGACGCTCGGCGCTAACCAATTGCACGACGGATTGCTAGCCGGCTTACTAGGCCTGATACTCGTTGTACTTTATTCGGTCTTTTACTATCGCGGCCTGGGAGTAGTTAGCGTTGGCTCTCTCTCAGTCGCTGGTGGAATCACCTACCTACTCTTCCTGCTCCTAGGTAAATGGATTGGCTTCTCGCTCTCGCTCGCTGGAATTGCCGGAGCTATCGTCTCGATTGGTATTACCGCCGACTCATTCATCGTCTACTTCGAACGTCTACGTGATGAGGTGCGAGATGGTCGATCGCTACGTACAGCCGTTGACACCGGCTGGACGCGCGCCAAGCGGACGATCATCGTGGCAGACTCGGTCTCCCTTATCGCCTCCGCTCTGCTGTACTTCTTTGCAGTCGGAGATGTTCGCGGATTTGCGTTTACTCTCGGACTCACAACCCTGGTTGACCTTCTCGTGGTCTTCTTCTTTACCAAGCCATTAGTAACGCTCCTGGCGCGGGTAAATTTCTATTCGAGTGGACACCGATTGTCAGGTTTCTCCGCTAAAAGCTTGGGTGTTGTTACAGGAAAGGACGTCGCTTAAATGTCACGTTTATCTGGAATGGGTGGCCGTCTATATCGCGGCGAAAAGTCCTTCAACATCATCGGTAATCGCCGCCGTTTTTATGCGCTTTCAGGAATAGTTATTCTCATCGCTGCTATCTCACTCAGCGTGCAGGGTCTTAAACTCGGTATCGAGTTCAAGGGCGGCTCGCAATTTACGCTTACCTCACCTGGTGCCACCATCGCTATGGGGCAGCAAGCCGTAACCGATAGCGGCATCACTTCAGAGACGATTGTTCAGAAGATCGGTACCGACAAGATACAGATCACCACAAAGTCATTGACCAACGCACAAAATGACGCTGTTGAGAATGCCATTGTGAAGGACTTTAACGTAGCAATAGGCAACATTAATGTGATGAGCATTGGACCTTCTTGGGGTAAAGACATCACCCATAAGGCGATACAAGCGCTGATCGGATTTTTGTTGGTTATCTTGCTCTACCTCGGGTTGGCATTTGAACCTAAGATGGCGCAAGCGGCGATTGTGGCGGTATTACATGACGTATTTATTACCGTAGGAATTTACGCTCTTGTTGGCTTCGATGTTACACCTGCGACAGTTATTGGATTCTTAACAATTCTAGGTTACTCGCTCTATGACACCGTCGTCGTCTTCGACAAGGTCCGCGAGAACACTCGCTCAATTACCAGCACCGGCAAGTACACCTACTCTCAAGCCGCCAATCTTGCTGTTAATCAGACTTTGGTACGTTCCTTTAATACATCGCTGATCGCGCTACTTCCCGTCGCATCGATCCTTTTTGTGGGCGCTGGTCTTCTAGGAGCAGGAACCCTCAAGGATCTATCGCTTGCTCTATTTATTGGCCTAGCTACCGGAACGTATTCATCGATCTTTATCGCCACTCCATTCTTGGCGACCCTGCGAGAGCGAGAGCCGGCTATGAAGGCCTTGGCAAAGCGCGTCGCTCAACGCGGTCCGCAAACTCCTGGAGAAGTTGTCGTAATCTCTGGTGTAGCTGATACTTCCAATATCGTTACTTCTACGCACTCGAAAGAGAATCGCGTTCGCGGTCCTCGCAACCAACCCAAACGTCGAAGCCGTCGTTAAATTTCGTTGAGGGGAGTGATAAGCGATGAACACGCTTTTAGCTCCTCTTGCCCAGACTCTTACTGCTAATCTTCCTGAATTTAAGAGCGCCGATTTAGAGCGCGCCTTTGATATCGCTAGCTTGGCGCACGCAGGTCAGGTTAGAAAATCAGGGGAGCCATACATAACCCATCCCGTGGCCGTGGCAGAGATTCTCGCCGAATTGGGGATGGATCAAGCCACAATTACGGCTGCCCTACTCCATGACACCGTAGAAGACACTCCGTACTCGCTCGATACGCTGCGCACGGATTTCGGCGATGAAGTAGCGCACCTCGTCGATGGAGTTACCAAACTCGATAAGTTGACGTACGGTCCGACCGCTGAAGCTGAAACTCTGCGCAAAATGGTCGTTGCTATGTCAAAGGACATTCGGGTACTTGTGATCAAGTTAGCTGATCGGCTACACAACGCTCGTACATGGCAATTCGTCTCCTCCGAAAGCGCGACGCGAAAAGCACGGGAAACCCTAGATATTTACGCCCCGCTGGCGCACCGGCTCGGCATGAACGCCATCAAATGGGAGCTAGAAGACCTCTCCTTTAAGGTCCTAGAGCCAAAGAAGTATGAAGAGATCGAAAGGCTTGTCAGCGAGAGACAGCCGCTCCGTGAGAAATTCACTACTGAGGTAACAGACCAGATTCAAATCGATTTAGCAGCTGAAGGAATTAAGGCCACTATCAAGGGTCGTCAGAAACATTTGTACAGCGTCTTTCAAAAGATGATTGTCCGTGGTCGAGAGTTCGGCGAGATCTATGATTTGGTAGGCGTGCGAGTTGTCGTAGATGATGTTCGAGATTGTTACGCCGTCCTGGGTGCCATTCACGCGCGCTGGAGTCCGATTCCGGGTCGCTTCAAAGACTACATCGCGATGCCTAAATTCAATTTATATCAATCGCTACATACAACAGTTATAGGTCCAAATGGAAAAGCCGTTGAGATTCAGATTCGAACCGCCGATATGCATGCCCGCGCGGAATTTGGTATCGCAGCCCACTGGAAATATAAGTCAAAAGGCGTCAAGAGCGCTGATAACGATCCTGGGGTTATTTGGCTGAAGCAATTGCACGAGTGGCAACAAGAGAGTGAGGATGTTGGCGACTTCCTCGATACCTTGCGTTATGACTTGCGAACGCCAGAGGTCTTCGTCTTCACGCCAAAGGGCAGCGTCGTAGCGCTTCCCGCTGGTTCGACTCCAGTGGATTTTGCATATGCAGTACATACCGAAGTAGGCAACCGTTGCGTCGGTGCCAAGGTCAATGGAAAATTAATTCCATTGGAGTCAGCTCTATCTAATGGCGATGTGGTTGATATTGTGACCAACAAGAGTCTCAATGCAGCTCCCAGTCGGGATTGGCTCAACTTTGTAAAGTCCCCCAGGGCTCGGTCCAAGATCAAGGCTTGGTTCTCGAAGGAGCGGAAAGAGGAGGCGATTGAAGCTGGGCAAGAGTCGATTGCCCGCCAGATGCGCAAAGCGGGAATGCCCCTGCAGAAAATTTTGGCTGGCCAAGCCATCCTCGAGCTGGCTCACGACCTACATTTCCCAGATATCGAAGCTCTTTATGCCGCCGTTGGCAACGGCCACGTATCTGCAGCCTCGGTGGTCGAAAAATTATCTCATCAACTTGGAAATGATCCGGAAGAGCCAGAAGAGAATATTGATCACCTTTTCCACCGACCTACCGTTTCAAAGCGCAACTCATCCGGCGTTGATGTTGAAGGAGCAGGTGACCTCCTTGTGAAATTGGCACGGTGTTGCACCCCTGTCCCCGGGGATGAGATCACTGGATTTGTCACCAAGGGGAGTGGCGTAAGTGTGCATCGCGCTGACTGCATCAATGTCAACGACCTTCGAGAGCATCAAGGCGATCGCATTGTTGAGGTGAAGTGGAACAACAGCGCCCGCGCGCTCTTCCTCGTTAACATTCAAGTAGAAGCTCTAGACCGTTCTGGGCTGCTTTCTGACATAACGAGAACGCTTTCAGATCAGCATGTAAATATTCTTAATGCCGCAGTAAGCACCAGCAAGGATCGCGTAGCGCTATCCCGCTTCACCTTCGAAATGGCAGATGCACTGCACCTGGATACGGTTTTAGCAGCTGTGCGCAGCGTCGCAGGGGTCTACGACGTCTATCGGGTAACGAACAACTGATAGTTACTGCTTAAAGTCAGCTAAACCTTTTTGCGCCTCAGCGAGCCATGATTTACGAGCTTCTGCAGCTTCACGAGCAACGAGAGCCTTGGCGGTTTGGCCCGCGGCTTCGGCTTTGGCTGCCTGCTTCTCATAATTTGCAATTGCATCAAGCAAACCTTGAACAACCGTGTTGGCATGCGCGATTGCCGTTGGATCGCTACGGCGAGAAACTTCTTCGTGCAGTGAATCGATCTCAGTTTGGACCTTCTCGAGCCTGGCTTCCAAAGCGGCACGCTTTGTGCGCTCAGTCATTCCAATGCGATCCCACTTTTCGTGGAGATCATGGAACTTGTGGCGTGCGGATTTCACATCGCTCACTGGTAGCAAGGCTTCAAACTGTGAAATCAAATCTTCACGCTTAGCAAGATTGGCAGCCATCGTTCCTTGGCGCTTCTCTAAGTCGGTTTTCTTTGCTGCAAAGAAGGCATCCTGCGCTGTCTTAAATTCATCCCAAAGCTTGGTGTCGACGGACTTCTTACCGCGGCCTGCGGCTTTCCACGCATCCATAAGCTCTTTGAAACGGTTGGCAGTAGCGAGCCAATCCTTTGAATCAGCTAACTTCTTCGCCTCTTCAATAATTGCCGCCTTGGACTGTGTGACAAGAGCGGTCTGGCTTTCAAGTTGAGCAAAATGAGTGCGGCGACGCTTATCAAACTTATTGCGAGCGCTGGAAAATCGCTTCCAAAGATCGGCATCTGCTTTCTTATCGAGACGTGGTGCAGCCTTCCATTCACCGAGAAGAGTCTTAAGGCGATCTCCTGTTGACTTCCAGCTTTCAGAGAGCGCAAGTGATTCTGCTTCGGTTACCAATTTCTCCTTGATGAGAGTTGCTTCAGCGCGCTTCGCCTCTTTTGCGGCGTTCTCTACAGCTTTACGCGCCTCGTATGCAGCCTTATGTCCTTCAATGAGTTCTGGAATCTGATCAACGGATCTAGCTAGGGTTGCAAGATCGCCGACTCCATTGAGGTTGAGGATCTGCTCTTTCAATTTCGTGACGGCGGCATGTGCATCGCTGGGAACCATAGCTCCACTCTTGATGCGGGCTGCGAGAAGAGCAACCTCTGAGGCAAGTGATTCAAATTTTCTTACAAAGTATGCGAGGGCCTCTTCGGCGCTCTTGCCAGGGTACGAGCCAACTGCGCGTTCACCTTCTGGAGTAGTTACATAAACCGTTCCATCTTCGCCAACGCGACCAAATTTTGCTGGATCGCCGATCAAAGCGGATGCTGCACTGAGATTCTCTGGGTTTGTCATCTACTGCTCCTTAGGTTGCGCGTTGAGTGCCCTCGCCGGGTCGATCCAGGCGGACGCACCTTCCGTTATCGGTTGACTTCGGCCATCCCCACGTATCTGCGGGTTTAGCCCTCTGATCAGGTTTAATCAGGGCTTAACGGTACCCTTAAAGCCTCTACCTAGGAAAACTGGTGCCCTGGGCCGTAGAAAAGTGGGCTTATTTCGTGATTCTTGAGGTGGTTCGAGCTCAGTATTTCGCTACAAACTGTTGGATCTTTGCTACGGGGAAGAATTCAGAGTGCTTTATCGTCGACCCCGGTATGGCTATCCCAGACCTGGTTGGGGAGATCGCGGAGGTTATAACCCGCCACAATCTCAAACCCATCGCCACGATCGTGACCCACGGCCATTTGGACCACACCTTCTCCGTGCAGGCCTTTGACGAGAAGTATGGTGTTGCTACTTATATCCACCCCAAAGATCGGGAATTCTTGGGAAATCCATGGGGCCTTTTAAGTGCCAGGGGCCCGATCGCTCCTTTGCTTAAGGAGATGGGAGTAACTACTTTTGCTGAACCTACTGATGTCCGCGAACTGCTCGATGGCACCTCGATTGAAATTGCAGGTTTTACGCTGAAGGCTCGTCATGCACCGGGTCATACCCCTGGATCAACGGTCTTTGTGGTGAACGATGAGTACCTGATCAGTGGGGATGTACTTTTTCAGAACTCTATTGGAAACACGACAAGTCTCTTGGGCTCCAGCGAAAGTATGAGGAAGACGCTGCGCAACGTGATACTTCCGCTGAACGATGAGCTAATTGTCCTCCCCGGGCATGGACCGGAAACTACAATTGGCCGGGAACGCAAGAACAACGACTATTTGCAAGATCGATTCTTAAGGAGTTCCGACTAATGGCGAAGTTTCAAGCACCTAAAGGGGTGAGTGAGTACGTCCCTGATCGCTCATCACACTTTGACTATGTGCGGAGCACCTTAATCGACTCCGCAGCTGTGGCCGGATATCAACTTGTCGAACTTCCAGTCTTTGAAGATACCGAACTCTTCGCCAGGGGCGTGGGGGAGTCGACCGATGTGGTGAGCAAAGAGATGTATACCTTTGAGGATCGTGGTGGCCGCTCGATCACCTTGCGCCCTGAAGGCACTGCCGGCGTGATGCGAGCTGTCATCGAACACAATCTGGATCGCGGGCAATTACCCGTCAAAGTTTATTACTCTGGCGCTTTTTTTAGGGCGGAACGCCCGCAAGCGGGTCGCTACCGCCAATTCTACCAAGTTGGAATTGAAGCGATCGGGGTTGCCGATCCCAGAATTGATGTCGAAGTCATCGCCGTAGCTGAACGTGCCTTTAAACAATTAGGACTGAGGAATTACCGCCTAGAGATAACTTCATTAGGTGATGTGCGCACTCGCGAGAACTATCTAAAAGATCTTCGAAAATTCATAGATACTGTTTCTCTTGATGCAGAGACGCAAGCTCGGGCAAGCATCAATCCACTCCGACTCTTTGATGACAAGCGCCCAGAAATTGGAGATGCAATGAGCAAGGCTCCGGTTTTGATGGATTACTTGACACCAGAGAGCGCCACCGACTTTGCGAAGGTGCAAGAGTTATTAACTCTCCTCGGAATCGATTTCGTCGTTAACAATCGCATGGTGCGTGGCCTGGATTACTACACCGGTACCTCCTTTGAGTTTGTTCATAACGATCTCGGTGCCCAATCTGCGATAGGCGGCGGAGGCCGGTACGACGGTTTGATGGCGCAACTTGGAGGACAAGAGTTGTCCGGAATCGGCTTTGGACTCGGGATTGATCGCATTCTGCTGGCTCGAGAGGCCGAAGGCCTAGCGCTTCCAGAAGGACTTGGGCTGGATCTTTATATAGTGCCTCTGGGCACCGGGGATGAGGCGCTCAAAATTTCCGAGGAGTTACGACTCCGGGGGATCCGCGTTGATCTCGCCTTTGGAGATAAGGCTCTCAAAGGGGCGATGAAATCTGCGGATAAGAGCGGGGCGAAGTACGCAATCGTCCTGGGGGCCGATGAAATCTCCTCTGGGGTAGTTTCACTCAAAGAGATGAAATCCGGTGAGACTACTTCCGTTACTCTTAGTGCTTTAGCCAATGAATTAATCGAACGTATCGCAAACTTTGGAGAAAACTCATAAATGTTACGTACACATGATGCCGGTTCACTTTCGAAGTCCGACGTAGGCTCCACCGTTGTCTTAGCAGGATGGGTTGCGCGTCGTCGCGATCATGGCGGAGTTGCCTTCATCGATCTACGTGATGCATCGGGAGCGGTCCAAGTTGTTATCAAAGACGAGATCGCAGGCGCATTACGCGCTGAGTGGTGCGTTCTTATTACCGGAACCGTCAGAGTTCGCCCAGAGGGAAACGAAAATCCAAATATTGCCACAGGCGCCATTGAAATCGATTGCCAAAATCTTGAGGTTTTGAGCGAAGCCGCAGCGCTACCTTTCCCTGTCGATAGCGGCGATGTCTCCAACATTAGCGAAGAGATTCGCCTGAAGTATCGTTACCTCGATCTACGTCGCGAAGGCCCCGCACGAAATCTTCGACTACGTTCACGCGTAACTTCGACGATACGAACCGTGATGGATCGCCTAGATTTCCTAGAGATTGAAACTCCTTATTTGACGCGTTCAACTCCTGAAGGAGCCCGCGACTTCTTGGTTCCAGTCCGCCTGCAACCCGGCAGTTGGTATGCCTTGCCGCAGTCTCCACAGTTGTTTAAGCAATTGCTGATGGTCGCTGGCATGGAGCGTTATTATCAAATTGCTCGCTGTTTCCGCGATGAAGATTTCCGCGCTGATCGTCAACCTGAGTTCACTCAGTTGGATATTGAAATGTCCTTTGTGGACCAAGAAGATATCTTGCGAGTGGCCGAGGAGATTCTGGAAGAGGTCTTCAACAAGACTGTTGGATATCAAATTCCGCGACCTATTCCACGTATGACATATGCGGAAGCGATGCGTCGTTACGGCTCCGATAAGCCAGATCTGCGCTTTGGTCTAGAGCTCGTAGATGTTAAGGAATTCTTTGCTGACACAACCTTCCGCGTCTTCCAGGCCGACTATGTAGGAGCAGTTGTAATGCCTGGGGGAGCTAGTTCTCCTCGCCGCGAATTAGATGGTTGGCAGGATTGGGCAAAGGCGCGCGGTGCCAAAGGCCTCGCGTATATCTTGGTACAAGAAGATGGAACTCTCGCAGGACCAGTTGCCAAGAATCTCTCTGAGGCAGAGGCATCTGGAATTGCGGCACACGCTGGGGCAAAGCCCGGCGATGCCATCTTCTTTGCCGCTGGGACTAAGAGCTCTTCTCAAGCGCTCTTGGGTGCCGTTCGTTTAGAGGTCGCGCAGCGCTGCGACCTGATCGCCCCCAACAGTTGGGAATTCCTCTGGGTTGTGGATGCACCAATGTTTGAACCCGTTGATTCAGAGAACCCAGCCGCAGGTTGGACCGCGGTGCACCACCCATTCACCGGCCCGAAGCCAGAGTTTGCCGATACCTTTGATAAGGATCCAGGTAACGCGTTGGCATACGCATATGACATCGTTCTTAACGGAAACGAAATCGGCGGCGGTTCGATCCGTATTCACAAACGCGAGATGCAACAACGCGTCTTTGATGTGATCGGGCTAACTCCCGATGAGGCGAAGAGTAAATTTGGCTTCCTTCTTGAGGCCTTCAATTATGGCCCACCTCCACATGGTGGAATTGCCCTCGGCATGGATCGTCTCTGCGCTCTACTTACCGGCGCTGAGTCAATTCGCGAGGTAATCGCATTCCCTAAGACTGCTAGCGGCGGAGATCCGCTGACGGGCGCCCCCACGCCAATCACCGCCGCGCAACGGAAAGAAGCTTCCGTCGACTACGTACCCGAAAAGGATTAATTTAGCGCTGCGAGCCTAAAGTTCAGGTAGGCTAATAGGCATGGGTCCCGGAGGAATTGCAACGATCATTGCGGCGTGTTCGCTATTGGTCATTGCCTTTGCCGCGGGTTACGCCATCATCCGGGTCGGCAATTTGATCGACGAAGTCCAAAAGACCATCAAAAGCGTTAATCGCATCGTATCGACGGCGGAAAATTTCACTGAGAAAGTGACTGGATCGATCACCTCCCTGGTGGAGAAGAACTCCGGTTTTCTTAAGGTGATTGGAACTCTCGTAGGAGCCTTCGCAGGCAAGAAGTTCTCTCGTTCCGATCGGGAGCACGAGTAGTCGGTGGAATCCGCAGAAATTAGAGCGCGATGGTTGCGCTTCTTCGAGTCCGACAATGCCCTGGGGCTGAAACATACTGTGGTGCCTTCAGCTTCATTAATCGCTGACGATCCAAACCTTCTTCTTGTAAACGCTGGGATGGTTCCCTTCAAACCCTTCTTCTTGGGTGAGATAAAAGCCCCTTATGCGCGTGCCACATCGGTACAGAAGTGCGTTCGTACCTTGGATATCGACGAGGTCGGTAAGACCACTCGACATGCCTCCTTCTTTCAGATGTGCGGCAACTTCTCTTTTGGAGATTACTTCAAAGAAGGTGCAATCACGATGGCATGGGAGCTTCTCACAAAACCGATCAGTGACGGTGGCTTTGGTTTTCCAGAGGAGAAACTCTGGGTCACTGTATATCTCAACGATGACGAGGCCGCAGATATTTGGCATAAGAAAGTAGGCGTTCCGAAGGAGCGCATTCAGCGCCGCGGAATGGCAGACAACTTCTGGTCTATGGGCGTTGCTGGACCATGTGGTCCTTGTTCGGAAATTTATTATGACCGCGGGCCGGCATACGGTCGCGAAGGTGGCCCCATCGCCGATGAAGATAGATACCTTGAAGTTTGGAATCTCGTCTTTATGCAGAACATCCGCGCCGATGGCGGCTCTAAGGATGATTACCCGATTGTTGGGGAGCTCCCCGCAAAGAATATTGATACTGGCCTGGGACTCGAACGCACTGCAGCTCTACTACAAGGCGTAGAGAATATCTATGAAATCGATACCACGATGCAGATCCTTTCCAAGGCCTCTGAACTCGCGGGTGTCACGTATGGCAAAGATGCAAGGAGCGACGTTTCCCTGCGAGTAGTAGCCGACCATGCCCGAACATCCATGATGCTGATTGGTGATGGAGTCTTGCCGGGAAATGAAGGCCGCGGCTACGTTCTGCGCCGCATGATGCGCCGCACGATTCGCAATATGCGAATCCTTGGAGCGCCCGATCACAATTCTAAAGAACTCTTGTTGGCAGCAATCGGCGCCATGTCTCCCCAATATCCAGAGCTGCTTGAGAAGAGCGTTCGCCTCATTGAAGTAACCGAAGCGGAAGAAGATTCATTTTTATCGACGCTTAAGAGTGGCACACAGATATTCGACTTAGCATCGATAGATGCAAAGAACTCAAAGAGTGCAACTCTTACAGGAGATACGGCATTCAAACTCCACGACACATACGGATTCCCATTTGATCTTACTTTGGAGATGGCATCCGAGACAGGTTTGAAAGTTGATGAAGATGGCTTCCGCCGCCTCATGAAAGAGCAGAAAGATCGTGCAAAGGCAGATGCCAAGGCGAAGAAGAGCGGCCATACCGATCTCTCCGAATACCGCAAGATTATCGACGCAGCAGGTAAGACGGAATTTATTGGATACCAACATCTCGAAGGTGAAGCGCAGGTTCGCGCAATCATGGTCGATGGCGCGAGTGTCCATGAGGTACACGAAGGTGATGTAGAAATTATTTTAGACCGTACTCCTTTCTATGCAGAAGGGGGCGGACAACTTTCCGATGGCGGAATCTTGATTCTTGCCGATGGCTCTCGTATCGAAATCGATGATGTGCAGTCACCTGTGCCTGGGCTTTATGTGCATCGCGGTTCTATTATTTCCGGTTCTGTAAAAGTGGACCAACAATTGTTTGCTCAGATTGATCAGGGGCGACGCAAAGCCATCTCTCGCGCTCACACCGCTACTCACATGGTGCACAAGGCCTTCCGCGAAGCACTTGGCGAGAGCGCGACCCAAGCGGGATCGGAGAACGCACCTGGGCGCTTTAGATTCGATTTCCCGGCGAATGGGGCGGTACCAGCCAGCGTCCTTAACGATGTTGAAGCACGTGTTAACTCTCTTCTCATTGAGAATTTGGAAGTGACTGCAGAGCAGATGAGTCAGGCTAAAGCCAAAGAGATTGGTGCGATGGCACTATTCGGCGAGAAATATGGCGATGTGGTTCGAGTGGTGAGCGTAGGAGATTGGGCTAAAGAACTTTGCGGTGGTACTCACGTGCATTCTTCCGCTGAACTTGGCGTTGTTAAATTGCTGAGCGAGTCCTCTATTGGCGCTGGAGTTCGACGCGTAGAAGCGCTGGTCGGCGCCGATGCCTTCTCTTATCTAGCTCGTGAACACCTGCTTCTAAATTCGCTCACCGAGATCATCAAGGGTGCGCGGGTCGAAGAACTTCCGGAGCGCATTTCTGATCTTCTCAACAAGGTTAAGGCGATCGAAAAAGAATTAGCCACGTTCAAGTCGGCACAAGCCATGGCATCAATCAATGACCTTGCTAAGAACTTTGAGGCCATTGGTCCTTACAAGGTTCTCGCTACGCAGGTCGCAGATGGAATTTCTGGTGACGATCTACGTGTTATGGCCCTGGATCTGCGCAATAGAGACCCACATGCCGTCGTTGCATTGCTCTCTATAGTCGATGGCCGGGTTGTTCTGGTGGTTGCCGTTTCGCGGCAGGCTACCGGAGCAAAGGCTGGCCAACTCGTAAAGGTCGGATCTGCAATTTTGGGCGGTGGTGGCGGTGGCAAGGATGATTTCGCCCAAGGTGGCGGAAGCGATGCCACAAAGATTGCTGCTGCAATTGCAGAGTTAAAGGCAGCGCTAGGTTCTAACTAGTCGATGAAGACCGGCCGCCGCGTAGCTTTTGATTATGGCCAAGTAAGAATTGGAGTCGCCGCCAGCGATCCCTCGGGCCTCATAGCTTCACCCATAGCAACCCTTTTGGCGACAGATTCCAACCTCGCGGATCAACTTATCGCCCTCTTCGCAGAGTATGAACCGATCTATATTGTCGTGGGTGAACCTAAACACCTCTCGGGTGCATCTAATCCTTCGTTGATAGCTGCGCATGCATTCGCAGATCTCTTGCGAACTCTCACCGATCTTCCC
Organism: uncultured Actinomycetes bacterium; assembly: GCA_903827345.1. Lineage (GTDB taxonomy): Bacteria > Actinomycetota > Actinomycetes > Nanopelagicales > Nanopelagicaceae > PALSA-747. Next base: position 12,457 of record CAIKID010000212.1, read on the forward strand.
ATTCATTTTATTGACGAACGGCTTTCCACCATATCGGCTGCGAAGAATTTACGGAGCATGGGACATAATGCTAAGTCGAGCAAGTCAAAGATCGATGCGATGGCTGCTGTCTCCATTTTAGAGAGCGCCTTAGAACGTGAGCGAATTGCAGGACACCTTGATTAGAAATCGGAAACAGAGAAATCTCATAACTATTTTTATAATTTTGATACTGGCTTTGGTTACCTTGGTAGCACAACGCATAATTATCAATAAAGGAAACTCCGATTACCCCAAGGGAATCCCGGGTCCAGCCGTTCGCATCGTCGTGACGCAGGGTGAAAGCGGAACCGCCATTGCCAACGATTTGGCCGCCCAACATGTAGTAGCTCAAGCTTCTACGGTCATTGCAAAGATGATTAAGCGGAATATCGTCGGCATCGCTCCTGGTATTCATCTTATTCAGAGCGCACTTCCCAGCGATGAGGCTCTCATCCAGCTCTTGGACCAGAAGCGCATTGTGGATTCTATCTATGTCCTTCCTGGCTCTACTGAGGCCGATATTTTGAAGGAGCTACACCTAGTTACTTCGCTGACGCAGAAGGATG
>CAIKID010000213.1 GCA_903827345.1 uncultured Actinomycetes bacterium
ACGCAAGTTGTTTCGGTTCCTGATACACAGTTAATTCGAGTGAATATCGCCCACCTGGTCACATCTGCAACGATTGCGATGGCCAATCCTGCATCACGATCAAATATCGATCTCTCCAACAATCCCGATGGTTCACTTAATAATGGCGGGCTCGGAACAGCAACGAGTATTTATCGATTCTCTCTCGTTGGTAAAAAAATTGCGGCATCCGTGAGCAACAAAGGGTCGCCCACTCAATCTTTTCCTGCGCAATCACTCTGGAATATGTATTGGACAGGTACAACTGCATTTCCCTCTCCAACCGGCGGACTTTATGGCCCCAAACCGGAACCTTTCTCTGTTATCAAAGTGACCACGAGCGCTGGCTCCACTCAATTGCGGTACGGCCAAGTACAACTAAAAGTTGTTGGCAGTAAAATTGAGATCACCGCCACCATGACTATTGAGCAATACCTCATGGGTATCAGTGAGATGTCTTCGAGTTGGCTCCCAGCAGCGTTACAAGCCCAAGCCATTGCATCACGTACTTATGCGCTTGCTCACCCAACGCTGCGCTCCGTCTGTGATTGCAATGTCTATAACACTAAGTACGACCAGGCTTACATAGGGTACGCCAAGGAATCAGAGGCAAAAGTTGGAGCGAATTGGCAGGCTGCCGTGGAGGCTACCGAGACGGATCCAAGTAGCGCCCAAGCAATTTACTATCAAGGCAAACCAATCTCGGTTTACTTCTTCTCATCTGATGGTGGCCAAACGCAGACCAGCGCAGATGTCTGGGGGACTGCATTCCCTTATCTAACAAATGTCCCAGATCCTTGGAGCTTAGATATTTTCTTGAACCCGCTCTATGCCCATTGGCAGCGTGTACTAATTCAAAAAGATGTAGCGTCTGCATTCAATTTGCCAGATGTGGTTTCCTTGGCGATTTCCGCACGAACTGTTACGAACAGCGCCACGTTGATTACTGCTACTTCTAGTATTGGCGTTACAGCACAATTAGCGGTGGGAGATTTTAAAACGAAACTCAAACTGCCTTCTTCTTGGTTTGAGATCGCACCCAATACCTATTAACGGGCAAAAATGTTTCGAAGTGACTGGCTGCGCAGCGTTTTTTAAACTCTCACATTTCTTGTGACTCTACTTGCCAATGGAAAGAAGATTCCGACCAATACCAAGATTGCTGCGTATCCCACAGTCTTTTCTTCACCAAGCACCGCTGAAATCGGTCCAATAAGGGCGTACCCCAGCGGATTGAAAACCACCGACCCAAACCAATCAAAGCTCGATACCCGACTGAGTGACTCCTTCGGAATAAGAAGTTGAAGTGTGGTCATCCAGAGTGCGCCTCCGATTGCGAAACCGATCGTCGCAAAAATAGTGAGAACTATGAGAATGGAAAGTGGCCATCTAAACGCGAAACCAAGGAGTTGGATCGAGGTGGGGAAAATTACTAAATTGGTCCAAATTAAAGGACGTTTGAAACTGACCTTCAGCGCCATAACACTTCCGATCAATCCGCCCACTAGCTCTGCGGAAATTATGGTGGCCCAAGCTGAGGCGCCGCCCAAATATTTACGCGTGATGTCGGCAGAGAGAACCATGAGCGCGGGAAAGTAAGCTACCTGGAATAGGCCAAATGAAATAATCATGGTCCACACCCATGTTCGTGATCTAACTTCCTGCCAACCCTCAAGAAATTCTCTGTAAACGGAGCGCTTGCCCGAAACCAAAGATAAGCCACTCGGCAGCGCTAAGAATAGGAACCCGGCAACCACAAATGTCAGGGAATCAAAAGCCAGTGCATATCCGCTTCCGATTGATGTGATCAATAAAGAACCTAGCGCCGTACCGGCAATTCCAACTATTTGCCGATTCGCTCCAAGCAGGGCATTTGCTTGCTGCAGTTGTTCTGCACTCACGACCTCGGGAAGAATTCCAGTTTCAGCAGGTCCCATAAATGCTCTCGCAGAGCCATTCACAACTGCGCAGATGGAAAGCAAGAATATGCTTGGTGAGCCCGCAATCAATATCCAGGCAGCTACCGCTTGACTCGCTCCGGATAAGAATGAAGAGAATGCGAGAAGCCACCTGCGGGGAAGACGATCTGCAAAGACACCGCCCAACAATACAAATGCAATTAAGGGAATTTCTCTACAAAGAAGAATGATCCCGAGCGCACTGGGCCCATTTGAAGCAAGCACCGCGAAAGTCAGCGCAACAATGCTTGCAAAAGATCCAGCATTTGAGATCATCGTGCCTAAGAAATATCGAAGAAACAAAGGCTCTTTCAAAGGGCCGAGCGATTGTTTCAAAGACATCAGGTGATCTTAATTTGAATGCAGGATGGAGTTAAGTCCATCCCAGCCGCCCACCTTTGGAACCACTTCTAGGTTTCCACTCAGCGAGTTACGACGGAAGATCAGATTGTTAGCGCCAGATAATTCACGGGCTTTAACTACATTTCCATCCGGCAAGGTGATCTTCGAACCCGCGGTGATGTAAGTACCAGATTCGATGACGCAATCATTGCCGAGGGAAATTCCTAAACCAGAGTTGGCGCCGAGTAGGCAACGTTCGCCAATTGCGATCACCTCTTTACCGCCGCCACTGAGTGTTCCCATAATGGATGCGCCGCCACCGACATCGCTGCCGTCACCAACGACAACTCCTGCGCTGATGCGACCTTCGACCATCGACTTGCCCATGGTCCCAGCATTAAAGTTAACGAAGCCCTCGTGCATGATCGTTGTACCTGATGATAAATAGGCGCCGAGTCTGACTCGATCGCCATCTGCAATACGGACGCCCTCGGGGATTACATAATCAACCATACGTGGGAATTTATCGACGCTGTAAACAGTGAGGTTGCCATGAGCTGCTCGTAACTTCGCGCGAGTTAATTCAAAGTCTATGAGCGAGCAAGGTCCCGCAGAGGTCCACGCGACATTGGTGAGTAGCCCAAAGATTCCATCGAGGTTGAGCCCATGGGGCTTAACCAGGCGGTGCGATAGGAGGTGCAGTCGAAGATAAGCATCGGCGGCAGAGGCAGGTGCACTATCTAAATCAATCTCGAGATCAACAGCTGCTTTTGTGACGCCGCGAAGTGGGTCAGGCGTGAGTAGCGTGGAGCGATCAGATGGTTTTGCGAGTGGTTCGAGGCCAACCTGGATGAACCAACAATCAAGGAGGTCGCCATTTGCTGCCATTGTTGCCACGCCAGAACCGAAGCCTCTTGTCATATGGCGAACGCTATCAAATGGCCCAATAACCAAGCTTTGCTGCGCCCTTTTGCCGGGCCGTACTACTTTCACGCTCGTACTAGTAATCTGCCCTCTATGAAGCCGGCGCCGTCCATCGCGGAACTATTGTCGAGTCTGCCGGACGAAGAACGCTTTATTCTTTCCCTGCATTATGTCAAGGGGATGCCCACAATTGAGATTGCAAATACGCTCGGGGTCCCGCATAAAGTGATAAATACGGTCATTGAGCGTGGGAAGAAGCGCTTACTAGCGGCGCTGGATTTCCCACCTCTGCCCTGATGCGAGATACTTCTCCCCTACGTTCCTCATTGTTTTTAAGTAAGGGAGTTTCACCATGGCAGCCATGAAACCACGAACTGGCGATGGTCCCATGGAGGTCACCAAAGAGGCTCGAAGCCTGGTGATGCGTATCCCTCTTGAGGGCGGCGGCCGCTTAGTGGTCGAGCTCAACGTCGAAGAGGCAACCAATCTAGGTAATGCCCTTCAGGCGGCAGTAGCACTCGTTAAGAAATAGAGTCACCCCATGCATCTGCCTCAGCCAACTTTCACAACGGTTGGTTCAATTTCTGAGCAGACGCTCGTTAAGTTCAATGCTCTAGTAATTCCTGCGTTTATTTCTGATGCCGGTCCTGAGGTAGAGGCCACTCAAATCACCTCTCAGATTCTTGAAAAGAGTGGAAACACCTATACCGACATTCTCCAGCAGTGGCCTAACTTCACCGCCAAAGCCGGAGAGATACTGGAAATACCCCTCACTCAATCGGGGAAACTAGTTCGACTATTTATTCTTGGTTTTGGCAGCGACTCAGTAGAGGATGCTCGAAAAGCTGGAGCGGCTTTTGGTCGCACGGTGAAATCGACGGGTTACTCGATCTTTAGTACTTACTCCGGTGAATATGACGCTGCGCTCGCGCATATGGTTGCGCTCTCGCTTTCACAATACGGTTGGAATCTCAAGAGCGATTATTCTAAAAGTAATGTGAGCGCCCGCGAAAAGGGGGCAACGTCATTTACATTTGGTGAGGAACTTTTAGATGTAGCAGAACGCGCGACAATTCTCGCAGAGGCGACCTGGCGGACTCGTGATCTCATCCACACTCCATCAAATATTAAGAACCCGGCCTGGCTCGCAGAGCAAGCGAAGTCACTCGTACGAAAGAGCAAGAGTCCATCATTAACCGTCACCGTCAAAAAGGGTCGCGAGCTCGAAGCATTCGGTGGAATGCGCGCAGTTGGTAATTCTTCACCGAGTTCCACCCCTCGACTTATCGAAATTCGTTACGCCCCAACTGGAAGCAAGAATTGGCCACACGTAGTTCTAGTTGGCAAGGGCATCACTTTTGACACGGGCGGTATCTCCCTGAAGCGGCCCTATGACCGAATGATTCCCATGAAGAGCGATATGGCTGGAGCTGCAGCAATTCTGACTGCAACCGTTGCGATGTCAAAAATTCAACCGCGCGTGAGAATTACTGCCCTCATGATGTGCGCCGAAAATATGGTCTCTGGAACGGCGCAGCGTCCCTCTGATGTAATCACGCAATTTGGCGGCACTACAGTTGAAATTATTAATACTGATGCCGAAGGACGTTTGGTGCTTGCCGATGGCCTTGCCTATGCAGACCTGGAGTTAAAGCCGGATTACCTCTTAGATATTGCAACCCTGACAGGTGCTGCAACGCTTGGACTCGGAAAACAATACGCAGCTATGTACTCACGCAACACCTCTTTGACGGCTCACTTGCACGAGATCGGCGAACGAATTGGAGATCGCGTCTGGCCCATGCCATTGCAAGACGATTACTTACCTTCACTCGCAAGTTCTGTCGCTGATTTCAACCACGATGCCACGGCCCAACACTTTAAAGGCGATTCAATCACGGCAGCTCTCTTTTTAGAGCACTTTGCTGGGAAGCGGAACTGGGTGCACCTCGATATCGCGGGACCGGCTCGCTCAGATGTTGATTCCGGTGAAGTTATTAAAGGTGGGACGGGTTTTGGTACCCGTTTGCTCATCGAATGGCTAGCATCTCTCTCATGATTGGTAACCGCGGCGATATGTCAGCTTTCGCTGAAGGGTACGTTCGTGAAGATATATTCATGCAACAGGCCCGCAATAATGCCGAAGAGTTGGGAACTCTCGATCCAACTCCAGCGGTGGGTGGCTTGCTCAAGTTTGCAGTCGAATCCCTCAAAGCGCGATCTATCGTTGAAATTGGAACTGGTTCAGGTGTCAGCGGGCTTTGGCTATTTGCCGGCGCGGGTGCAGATACAGTCCTTACATCTATCGACACTGAGCGCGAGCACGCCGCCTCTGCTCGATCGGTCTTTGAAGAGTCGGGTATTTCATCCCAACGCTTTCGACTGATCACAGGAATCGTTATGGAAGTTGTCGGCAAACTTGCAGATAATAATTATGACCTCGTCGTCATTCGCCCTGCATCGGACCTGATGGATCTCGTTCATGAGTCGTATCGCCTACTTCGACCCGGTGGAATCCTCTTTGTGGATCATGCACTCAGCGGCGGGAAAGTGGCCGATCCCACGCAGCGAGACTTTGAAAGTATCTCGCGCCGTGATGGAATTCGCGCCGTGAAAGAGGATTCGCGATGGAGTTCGATTGTTTTGCCTCTTGGAGGTGGAGTACTTCTGGCGACAAAGCTTTAACTCACTTATAATGTGCCAATGCCTGAAGAAGAATCAAGCGTCAACGTAGAACCGACTCCTTCCCACTTTCCATCGCAAACCCCAACGCAAACTCCATGGTGGGTTTCTGACGGTCAATCGCTGGCATCTACCTTTGCACCGATAGCCCCACTCAAGCGCGTCGTGCAAGTGACGTGGTACATGGCACTGGCAATGTCATTGATTGCGGGAGTA
>CAIKID010000214.1 GCA_903827345.1 uncultured Actinomycetes bacterium
CATTCCTCGGTAACGCTAACGGTGACTTTGCTGGCCCAACTTCAGAAAACACCTCGGCATTCGTTGCTGGTGCAACGCTCAGTGCAACTGGTCTCTACCAGTTCAACTACAAGACAACCGCTCCAGGTGCATACATCCTCGGCATTGTCTCGTACGCAATCGTTGACACCGCTAAGTCCGGTGCAAAAGCTGCTGCAATGACAGACTTCTTGAAGTTTGTTGCTTCACCAGCGTGCGCTAACTCGGCAGTTTCCTCAGGGTTCGCTGCTGAAGGTGGCCCAGTTGCTGCCTACGTAGCTACCTTGTTAGCAAAGCTTCCAACCGCTTAATAGCAGTACCTTAAAAAGCGCATAAAGAAAACCCGGTCACCTGAGGGGGTGGCCGGGTTTTTGCGCGCCTGGCAGGAATCGAACCTGCGACAACTCGCTTAGAAGGCGAGTGCTCTATCCGACTGAGCTACAGGCGCATATAGGGATCTAGGGTGGCTTACTTAACTTCCGTAGGAAGTGGGGTAATTCTAACCGATAAGGTTGCGCCTATGGCTGAGTTCATTTACACGATGAAGAAGGCGCGTAAAGCGCATGGTGACAAGGTAATTCTCGATGATGTGACCTTGGCGTTCTACCCCGGCGCAAAGATCGGCGTAGTGGGTCCTAACGGCGCTGGAAAGTCCACCGTGCTCCAGATCATGGCCGGATTGCAGACCGCCTCCAATGGCGAAGCTTTTTTGAGCCCCGGATATTCCGTCGGAATCTTGTTGCAAGAGCCGCCACTGGATGAGAACAAAAACGTCCTTGAGAATGTGCAAGAGGGTGTCGCCGAAACTATGGCGTTGCTCGCTCGATTCAACGAGATCTCTGAAGAGATGGCCAATCCCGATGCGGATTACGACAAACTCTTGGCCGAGATGGGAACTCTGCAAGAACAACTCGATCATCGCAATGCATGGGATCTTGATTCTCAATTAGAGCAGGCGATGGATGCACTGCGCTGCCCACCGGGCGATGCCGACGTAAAAGTACTTTCAGGTGGAGAGCGCCGCCGCGTAGCTCTTTGCAAACTTTTGTTACAACAACCAGACCTTCTGCTTCTTGATGAGCCAACTAACCACTTGGATGCCGAATCAGTTTTATGGCTAGAACAGCATCTCTCTAAATATCCCGGCACCGTCGTTGCGATCACGCACGATCGTTACTTCTTGGACAATGTGGCGCAGTGGATTCTCGAACTCGACCGCGGTCGCGCCTATCCTTACGAAGGTAATTACTCAACCTATTTGGAAACAAAGTCATCTCGTCTCAAGATCGAAGGCCAAAAGGATGCCAAGCGCGCCAAGCGTTTGTCAGAAGAGTTGGAATGGGTTCGCATGAACTCCAAGGGTCGCCAAGTTAAATCAAAGGCCCGCCTGGCTCGCTACGAAGAGATGGCGGCCGAAGCCGACAAGATGCGCAAACTTGATTTTGAAGAGATTCAAATTCCTATGGGGCCGCGCCTCGGAAACATTGTTGTTGAAGTAGATAATCTCAAGAAGGGCTTTGGCGATCACCTCTTGATCGATGGTCTTTCATTCACCTTGCCACGCAATGGAATTGTGGGAGTCATTGGACCTAATGGAGCCGGTAAAACCACGCTCTTTAAGACGATCCTTGGCCTGGAAACCCCTGATTCCGGATCGGTAAAGATCGGTGAAACCGTAAAGATTTCTTACGTCGATCAGTCTCGCGGCGGTATTGATCCCAAGAAGACTTTGTGGGAAGTTGTTTCCGACGGTCTTGATTTCATGAAGGTCGGAAATGTTGAGATGCCTTCGCGCGCCTACGTTTCCTGCTTTGGTTTTAAAGGCCCAGATCAACAGAAGCCAGCTGGAATTCTCTCTGGTGGCGAGCGCAACCGACTCAACTTAGCGCTCACTCTAAAAATGGGCGGCAACTTACTTCTCCTCGATGAGCCAACTAACGACCTTGATGTCGAAACTCTGGGCTCACTCGAAAACGCGCTCCTGGAATTCCCGGGTTGCGCCGTGGTGATCTCGCACGATCGCTGGTTCTTGGACCGCATCGCAACGCACATCTTGGCCTACGAAGGCGATTCACAATGGTTCTGGTTTGAAGGTAACTTCGAATCGTATGAAGAGAACAAGATCAAACGACTAGGTGCTGAAGCTTCGCGTCCGCATCGGGTTACCTACCGCAAGTTGACACGTTAATTATCGGATCGAATTAAAGGGAGTTAGTAAATGACTTTGCCAGTACGCAGTGATCGTCCTTGGTGGCGCGATGCAGTTACCTATCAAATTTATATCCGCTCCTTTGCCGATTCGAATGGCGATGGCAAGGGTGATGTCGAAGGTATCCGTTCGCGTCTTCCGTACCTGAAGACCTTGGGTGTGGATGCCATCTGGATCACCCCTTGGTATCCATCACCTCAGATGGACCATGGGTATGACGTCGCTGATTACATGGATATCGAGCCGGATTACGGAACTCTGGATGAGGCGAAGCGTCTGATCGATGAGTCCCATGCCCTGGGCATCAAATTCATCATCGATATCGTCCCTAACCACTCCTCGGACAAGCACAAGTGGTTCCAAGAGGCCCTCAAAGCGGCTCCAGGATCGGTCGAGCGCGAGCGCTATGTATTCCGTGATGGCAAGGGCAAGGATGGCGAATTGCCTCCCAACAACTGGCAGGCGATCTTTGGCGGACCAGCCTGGGAGCGCATCACCGAAGCCGACGGGAAGCTGGGCCAGTGGTATTTACACCTCTTCGCCGTCGAGCAACCCGATTTCAACTGGGACAACCCAGCCGTGCGCGAGCACTTTGAAGATGTCCTGCACTTCTGGCTCAAACTGGGCGTCGATGGATTCCGCATCGATGTAGCCCACGGCATGATCAAGGAGGCGGGTCTGCCCGATGAATTAATCTCGGCTGACCTCCTGACCGCACAGAAATCTCCGTACTTCGATCAAGATGGGGTCCACGAGATCTATCGCGCCTGGCGCAAAATCTTTGATTCTTATCCGGGTCACCGTATGGGTGTTGCAGAAGCCTGGGTCTCCAA
>CAIKID010000215.1 GCA_903827345.1 uncultured Actinomycetes bacterium
GCAATCTCTTCGGTGGAGCGGCCTTCCATCTCCCACATGACGAGCGCGGTGCGCTGATCTGCAGAGAGGCGGGAAAGGGCTTCACGGATGATCGAGGCATCTTCGGCGGCAGCGAGGGTGGAATCAAAGGGGATGTGAGCATCAACAGCGAGCTCATCGAGGCGCTCTTGGGTGGCATCAGAGTCGATTGCGACCAAGTTGGGGCGGGAGCCGGTAGCGCGGATCTGGTTGAGGCAAAGGTGATTGACGGTGGTACGAAGGTAAGCGAGCGCACGGTCACGAGAATCGAGCTCAGGAGCGGCCATGATGAACTTGAGGAAGGCCTCTTGAACGATTTCAACGGCATCAGCGTCGGAACGGAGGATCCGGCGGGCCTGAGCGGTCAAAGATGAGCGTTGTTCGGCATAGAGAGCGGAGAGGTCGGCAACAGACCAGTCGGATACGGCTTGTGAAGGCGCCGCTTCCGTGATCTTGTGAATTGCCATTTTAATTACTCCGTTTATTGGTACTTCCGAGGTCAGCGTCCTGGCTTCGTTAAGAAAAGTACCTTCTATAAGTAAAGACACGTAAGTAAGCCAAATGTTGTCCTCTCGAGCGAAGATTTTTGGAAATTCTTTAAAATCTTCGCTCTTTTGTCGGATATGTCCGAAATAGTGCTATTTTTTCTTGAGAGCCTTGAGAATCTTGGCGATCAAGGTGGCCCGAGAGATCACCGTGGCGAGCAGGTTGGTTACCTGTGGGGTCAGGGCAGCAATCAGGGCTGTGGCAGCGGTGGCTTTAACGCTGGCGCTCTGTGCGGCGCCATCTGCGGCATCAGCCGAAGTGGTGGCCAACGCCCCCGCATCGGTAGCAGCGTTATCAGCGCTGGAGGATTCATTGACAGCTTCCGGAGCCGAATTGCCGCTGGAAGCGCTGAAGGTCACTGGAGTCACCGTAATTGCCGCCGTTGCCGGGTTCGCACTAATAGTTACAGATCCATCATTCACTGGCGCGTTAAAGGCAGAGGAGTAAGTTCCGTCAGCCTTGACGGTCACTTGACCGACTGCTGTCGGGATAGAACCACCGCTTGAAGCAATCGCAGTTGGTGCTCCAGGCAAATTCGTTAATCCTGCTGGTAGCGCCAGCGACGCCGTGGCTTGGCCTGTGAAGACTACATAGGTGCCTGCAGGTACTCGACCCGCGTTATCAGAGAGAGTTGTTGTCAGCGTTCCAGGTGCACCATCGCCATAAACATTTGAATCAGATGTCAGCACAACTGCTGTGGGGATTCCAGAACTCACTCGTATAGAAACTGGAAGAGATGTTGCCGATGGTGATGATGCATCTATTGCAGTTAAGTTTGTTGTTCCTGCAACAAGACCGGTAATCGAAAGACCGAGAACTGTGGCCGACGTAGCAACGCCTCCTGCAATATCGCCAAGGGTGTGAACTCCACTGTTATCAATGACGCCTCCCACGGCGATTCCCGGAGCTGAAGAGTTTATGGTGATGAGACCAGGATTTACGGTCAAAACATTTCCCGCCGAATCAAATTCCTGAATTTCAACGGCATTGGTATTTGCGGTAATACCAGTGGCCTTTGCTGATGAAGGAAGAAGCGCTGATGCGACTCCGATACCAACTACTGCATTGATTGGGGTGAGAACAATCCTCGTAGCAGTACCCGTGAAGTTGACTTTATATACCTTAGTAACTCCATTTACAACGAAGGTAACAGTGGACGTGGCGGCCAATCCAGCCACTCCGGACAATAGAAAATGCGAAGTGGGGGTCGATGGTAGGGCTGACATGTAGGTCGTATTGGGTATGGCAGTAGGAGAGGTTAAATCGTAGGACGCGATAAGGCCCGCAGAAACCGTAACAATTATTGGCTTAGCGTTAGCTCCAAAAACTGGAATACCATTTGAATCAAATTCTGAAACTGAAAACTGTGCAACGTTCGTTGCGGTTGATGGAGCTGTAAGCGAGAACGCAGCATCAGTTGCAGCAGTTGGGATTCCGACCGTACCGACTTCCCCGTAAATTTGCGAAGAGGCATACACAGTCCCAGGAACAGATCCGACAACCGTGATGGTTATTACGTCGGTAGCTATTGCTGATGCGGCGCCACTAACAATTGCATATCCATAAACGGTAATTGTGCCTGCCGTAGTTGTGGCGATCCCAACGCTCGCGCCGGCCAGAAGTGTTCCGCTGGTTGTCCCGGTTGTGGTCACTCCGCCAGTTACAGTGAAGTAAACAGGTAAGGCAGAAGGGCCAGAAATCACTGTGTCATTTATAGTCACATAATTTGCAACGCCAGCTAATTGAGTAGCGACTATGCCCATGGGGGTAACGCTCGTTGCGCTGGCAATCAAATTTACGGGGGAACCTGTCGCCTGGGCAGGTAGCGCGGTGACGCCAATGAGGGTTAGTGCAAAGACCGCGACTGTAGATCCGCGCTTCAAATTAGAGGTTATGTTCGAGAACATCTCAATCCTTCCAAAATCCACGAGATCTACCTCGGCCTTCTGGCCGGGTAACACAAATGCAAGTAACAGACTTTCACAGAATCCTTATAAATTCCTGAAATTTCCCGTCTGGCCCCGAGAGATACCCCTCCGCCGCTGGGTGGCCGAGGTTTTACGCTCACAGCCCCGCTGAACTGAGAAAAAACGTATGTTTTGACTGGTCAAAGTCACAATTCGTGAGTATTCTCTGAATCTGTTAGTAGGGGTAGCACCACACCTTTAGGCATCCTTTGGGAATAGCGTCCCAAGTGCGGGTCTACTGTGGGGTTAACACCTCTTCTTTGGATCAAAAATTGGTTGCGTCAACTACACCGAGGAGCGCTTCATGCCATATTTATTAGTGAGATCGCGGGCAAGTTCCCGAGCAATGGAATTTTTACTCTGTGATCCCACCGGCGATGAAGTGGCGCACTCGTTAGAAAGTGAGTTTCTAGAAAACTTTCACCTTGAGAAGCTCTCCATCTCGATGATCAACCCATCCGATGGTTCGCTGGTATGCCTTGGGGATTTTGGCTTTTCACCATCCCAGACCCACCAGAAGATTACTCACTTGGATCCAAGTTGGAACCCCGATCACGTTGAAGATATTCAATATAAAACGGATTACTTCGGTTGGAATCCAGGTCGCACGCTCTTTGCAGCTCGTATGAAAATTCGCTTCAAGGTTGTTGGAACCATCTTGATCCAGGTGAAAAAGCCGCTCTCAAAAGAATCCATCGTCGAACTGGAATCTCTCATCGGCGAGATCATTGAACCGCTGACCCTCTTTCTATTCGGCCGTAGGTCGTATCAAGCTACCGAGTGGCAAGAGTCCTATGAAGGCATTGTGCAGGGTCTTAAGACACTGACCGAACGCCAGCTCAAGGTTCTCTCCCGAATCGCCTCTGGGCAGACCAACTCTAAAATCGCGAATGAACTTGGATTTTCGGTATCAACCATCCGCCACGAGACCATGCGTATTTACGAGTACCTCGCGGTGAGCGATCGCCATGAAGCCGCCGTGAAAGCTGTATCGATGGGGTTAGTCGCTTAACTACTCCAGAGAAAAATTATTAACAGATCTCAAAGAAATAGGCCCGAGAGCAGTTGCTCTCGGGCCTATTTCGATTTAATTACTTCTTCTTTGCAACCTTCTTCTTAGCAACTTTCTTGACAGCCTTCTTCGCAACCTTCTTCTTTGCCACGGCCTTCTTAGCGGCAACCTTCTTAACGGCCTTCTTCGCTACCTTTTTAACAACTTTCTTTGCAACCTTCTTCTTGGCCACGGCCTTCTTCGCTACCTTCTTCGCAACTTTCTTAACAGCCTTCTTCTTCGCAACTTTCTTAACAGCCTTCTTCTTCGCAACTTTCTTTACAGCCTTCTTCTTCGCAGCTTTCGCAGCAGCTGTTGACGCGGCTTTAACTGTGTCGGTTGCGCTCTGGGTATTTGCAATGATGCTGTCAATCATTTGGTTGAGCTGTGGATCAGTAGGCGTGGTTCCGGACATAGGGTCTCCTTCTTGGGTTGGGTTGCTACGCGTATCGACCATACGCGTAGGTTTAAAGAGTTGCGAAAGCTTCATCGAGCACGCTCAACGCATCTGCCAACAGTTCATCACTGATGACCAGGGGTGGAAGGAAGCGGATCACGTTGTTATACGTGCCCGCCGAGAGAATAAATACACCGTTTGCGGTGCAGTACTTAAGAACCTTTGACATCGCCGCGCTATTAGGTTCGATCGATCCTGGTACAACTAGTTCGATAGCCTGCATTGCGCCACGGCCACGAACTTCACCAATGACTGGATACTTTGCGGCAAGTGCCCGCAATCCATCGCCCAAGACCGTGCCGATATGGCGAGCGTTCTCGATCAAACCATCTTCTTCGATGGTGGCAATTGCGCCCAAGGCAGCTGCGCAAGAAACTGGATTACCGCCGAATGTTCCACCGAGTCCAGAGACATGAGATGAATCCATTATCTCGGCGCGACCAGTTACACCGGCAAGTGGTAGGCCACCACCGATTCCCTTAGCGGTGATCACAATATCGGGAACGACACCTTCTTCTTCGACGGCAAACATATGTCCGGTGCGAGCAAAACCGCTCTGTACTTCGTCAGCCATGAAGACAATTCCGTGTTCGCGCGAATACGCAGCGAGCGCCGGCAAGAATCCCTTAGGTGGGACGATAAATCCACCTTCGCCCTGAATAGGTTCGATCAAGATTGCAGCCACATTGTGTGCGCCGATCTCTTTCTCGATCTTGTGAGTGATCATCTCCATTGCATCTGCAGTGATCGTCTCTTTAGGACCAAGCCAGCGGTATTCGTATGGCATCGGTACCCGATAAATTTCTGGGGCAAATGGGCCGAAGCCATCTTTGTAAGGCATGTTCTTTGCGTTCAGTGCCATGGTCAAATTTGTGCGGCCATGATAAGCATGTTCGAAAACTACGATCGCTTGGCGCTTGGTGTAATGGCGCGCAATCTTGACTGCGTTCTCTACAGCTTCGGCACCAGAATTTGCGAGCATCGACTTCTTCTTGTGAGTTCCAGGAGTGATGCGATTGAGCGCTTCGCAAACTTCGATGTAATTAATGTATGGAGCAACGGTGAAGCAGGTATGTGTAAAAGCTTGTACTTGCTCGATAACATTTGCGACAACACGAGAGGCGCTGTTGCCCACGTTGGTGACACCGATACCAGAACCCATATCGATAATTTGATTACCGTCGATATCGAGCATGATGGCATCGCTAGCGCGTTCGATCACTACTGGGAATGTAAGACCTAGTCCACCCGCGACTGCTTCTGCGCGACGCGCAATTGCAGCGTTAGATTTGGGTCCCGGAATCGCAGTGACCACTCGGCGTACTTGCTCGAGGTTTGTAAGAGTTGTCATGGGAAAAGTGTAGGGCCAGATTTCTAACGAGGGCTACTGAGGGTTAGGCTCTGGGGGTGAACTCAAAGAGAACACCACCTGACTCGCAATCTAGTTCGATCCCCGGATCACCATTGCATCAGCCCCTGCGCGAGCTGGCACCGCTACTCGATGCTTACCTCTCTTACTTCGAAAGCGCGGGCCTACCTTTTACGATTCCTGGGCATAAACAGAAGGCTGCGAAGTTGGATCGTGGACTTGGATCTGTGGTCGATAGTGATACGCCTCTCTATGGGGGTCTCGACGAGATCAAATTAACGCATGGGACGCTGCAGCGAGCAGAGAAGCTGGCTGCCAACCTTTGGGGCGCTGACTTCGCCAGGTTCTCAACGGGCGGATCTACTCATGCCAACCAAGCAATCATTTTGGCCCTTGGCCAACCCGGTCAAAAGATTGCGGTATCTCGGACAGCCCATCGCTCGGTGCTCAGCGCCTTAGTGCTGGCGGATCTGCAACCAATTTGGATGTCGCCCGATATCGACGATGCCACTGGCTTCCCGAAGGGGATTAGCTTGCGCGAAGTAGAGCGAGCCCTTGCCGAAGATCCGATTGCAATCTTATTAACCGAACCGGGCTACTTGGGAACCATCTCCGATCTGGGGCCGTTGGTTGCTGCTGCTCACGCTAAGTCAGTCCCTGTCGTCATTGATGCCGCCTGGGGTGGCCACTTCGGTTTTCATCATGATATACCCCAGCACTGTTTGCAACTCGGGGCCGATGCCTTGATCACCAGCGTTCATAAAGCGCTCCCGGGATATAGCGCTTCGGCGCTCTTATTGGTCCAGGGCAAGTACATCAACCTGGCGCGGGTAGAACAGAGCTTTGAAACAACGCATACGACATCACCAGCCGGTGCACCTTTGGCATCCATCGATGGTGTGCGCGCTCTCTTGGCTCAGCGCGGCGAGCAACTTCTCGGTCACTTGTTGACCAGCGTTAATCAATTTAAGGCTCGAGTGCAATCACACTTCGACCTGCCGATCTTTCTCAACGCCAGCGACTTTGCTCCGGGGCGTTTCGATCCGACCAAGATCGTGTTACGCGCTAATCAATTGGGCACTAGTGGGGTCACCATTGAGAATGAATTAATTAAATTTGGAATCCGCGTCGAAATGGCAGATAACGACACCATGGTCTTTCTCGCCACTTTGTCCGATGATGGCGATGACTTCGATCTCTTAGGCGATCGCCTCATCCTAATCTTGCAACGTCTGCAATCGCCGCCGCGTCAATCAGCAACCGCACTCAGTTGGTCGGTCGTTCCATTGGTTGGCACCACCATGCGCAACGCCTACTTTGCTAATACCGAAATGATCACCGCAGATAAGGCGGTGGGTCGCATCAGTGCCGATTTGATCGCACCATATCCACCTGGGGTAGCTGTTGTGGCACCAGGAGAAATATTGACAGAGCAGATCGTCGAAGGACTAGCCGCAGCAAAGGCGGCCGGGGTGCGCATTGCATATGCCACCGATGCGACCTTGGCGAGCTATCGCGTTATTTTATAAGGCTCTTATATAAAGCGACGGTTTCGTGTGCAATCGAATCCCAACTGAATTGATCGATAGCGCGAACTCGCCCAGCTTCGCCCATTTTGCGGAGTAGATCGCGGTCAGCCATCAGCGAGTTAATCTTGGAGGTAAAGGCTGCCTCGAATTCTGCGCCATCGCCCGCATAATGAATGAGCTCACCGGTGATTCCATCGGCGACAACTTCGGGAATTCCACCGACATCGCTAGCAAGGACCGCGGTCTCACAAGCCATCGCTTCTAAGTTAACGATTCCCAGTGGTTCATAAATAGACGGACATAAAAAGAGATCGGCGC
Source organism: uncultured Actinomycetes bacterium (assembly GCA_903827345.1). GTDB lineage: Bacteria > Actinomycetota > Actinomycetes > Nanopelagicales > Nanopelagicaceae > PALSA-747. The sequence continues at coordinate 7,256 of CAIKID010000215.1, forward strand.
CAGTGAGAAGTGCAATGACATCTGGTTGCGGAGCCATCTTGCTGATCCAGATCACGTTGTCGCGCGTCATCTGCAACTCTTCGATCGCAGATTGAACTTCGGCACCGATTCCAGGTTCATCGGGACTTCCGGCGCAAAGTACTAAACCAAATTGTGGGTTCACGTTCTTCCAGGCCTTAAGTAGATGGGCTAGACCTTTTTGGCGGGTGATGCGACCTACGAAAATTGCGTAAGGGCCTTTGATGCCGAGCGAATCAAGTAGATCTTGGTTGGCCTGTGGGTAATACGTTTTGGTATCGATCCCATTTAATATGGCATGCACCTTATTGGGGTCGAGATTGGGGTAGGCCCGCAGCACATCACGGCGCATCCCCTGCGATACGGCAATGATCGCGTCAGCAGATTCGTAGGCGGTCTTTTCGGCCCAGGAAGAAACTCGGTACCCACCACCGATCTGCTCCTCTTTCCAAGGGCGGTCTGGTTCTAGTGAATGGGCAGAGATGACGTGGGGAATATTGTGCAAAGTTTTGGCGAAGTGTCCGGCCATGTTGGCATACCAGGTGTGGGTATGGACGATATCTACCCCCGCCAAGTTCGAAGCGATCTGGGCATCGGTAATCAGTGCCTGCATTGCGGGATTGAGTTGCTGTTCTGCAGCCGATAATTCGTAGGCGGTGGCATCTGGGCGAGCTTCGCCAAAGCAATGAACATCGACATCCACCAAAGGCCGCAAGCTCTGCACTAGATACTTCACATGGACTCCGGCGCCGCCATAAATGTGTGGTGGCCACTCTTTGGTAACAATCCCAACTTTCATGCCAGCTCCCATCCGACGGTGACGCTCTTATCTTAAAGGAAAAAGTAAGATACCGTTTTTCCATGAGCAGCAGAGACGAATTAATCTCAATCGTATTAGCTGGTGGAGAAGGCAAGCGGCTACTTCCCCTTACACACGATAGAGCAAAACCGGCGGTCCCCTTCGGCGGCGCTTATCGCTTGATCGATTTTGTACTCTCTAACCTAGTCAATGGAAATATGCGCAA
>CAIKID010000216.1 GCA_903827345.1 uncultured Actinomycetes bacterium
AGAAGGCGCGGGTGCGTTCGTGCTTAGGACTCCGCAAAACTTCCTCAGGATCTCCCGACTCCACAACGACGCCACCGTCCATAAAGACTAGGGAATCCGCGACTTCGCGGGCAAAGCCCATTTCGTGAGTGACAACGATCATGGTCATTCCGCTTTGGGCAAGCTGCTTCATGGCATCGAGTACTTCACCAACGAGTTCGGGGTCGAGCGCTGAAGTTGGCTCATCGAAGAGCATTAACTTTGGCTTCATAGCCAGCGACCTGGCGATTGCAACGCGCTGCTGTTGCCCGCCCGAGAGATGAGCTGGATAGTGATCCAATTTGTCTGCTAACCCAACGCGCCTTAAGAGTTCGGTACCTTCTGCAATAGCGATGGTGCGATCAATTTTTTGCACACGAATCATTCCCGAAATGACATTGTCAAGAGCAGTCAGATGCGGGAAGAGATTGAATTTCTGAAAGACCATACCGATGCCTACGCGCTGGGCAGCAGCTTCAGATGGTTTTAGCTCATGTAATTTGCCGTTTGATTCGCGATACCCGATGAGTTGGTTATCAACCATCAAGCGACCAGAGTTGATGCGTTCTAGATGGTTGATGCAACGTAGGAATGTAGATTTTCCGGAGCCTGAAGGTCCTACCAGGCACATAACTTCGCCACGTTTCACTTCTAGGGTAATACCTTTGAGCACCTCGTTGGTTCCAAAAGATTTATGGATGTCAATGGCGCTCACCATTAGTGATTCACTCATGGCTGACCCTCAAAAGTGGAGAGTGTCCTCGAGCAAAGCGCTTCTCGACGAAATACTGAACAAACATAAGCACCGTGGTGAAGAACAAATACCAGGCACAAGCGACCATCAAAAGTGGGATTGGGTTGTAAATCTCATCGGAAATGTTTCGAGTTCTCGCATAGAGGTCGGTGATCAGCGGAACCGCTGTCACTAAAGATGTCGTCTTCAACATAGAAATAATTTCATTCCCAGTTGGAGGAATAATGATCCGCATTGCTTGAGGAATAACGATAAAGCGCATGGTGGTCCACCAGCTCATACCGAGAGAAGTTGCAGCTTCCTCTTGGCCTTCGTCCACCGACAGTAATCCAGCTCGAACGATCTCTGCCATGTAGGCAGCTTCGTTGAGCGAAAGGCCGATGATAGCGAGCCAATATAGTGAAGCGGTCTGGCTGATAGGAAAGTGGACTCCGAGGTAGAAGTGTCCAAAGTGAATATCAGGAATACCGATAAAAAATGAGTGATAAATCGTGGAGAGCAAGCCCCAAAATACGAGTTGAACGTAAACAGGCGTTCCGCGGAATACCCAGATGAAGAACCAGGAGACTTGGCGGAAGACGGGGTTGGGGGAGCGGCGCATGACCGCAAGTGCCACACCCCAAATGATCGCGATGAACATTGAAATTGCGGTAAGGGAAAGGGTGACACCTGCCGCCTTAAAAACGCGTACGTCAAAAATATATTTATAAAATGCTTTCCACTCGTAGGCGCTGCGATGCAGGGCATCGACTACGAAAGCTACTCCGATTAAGACAAAGTAGAAGGCCGCTGCCCACCGGAAAGGGTGGCGCAGCGGCACTGCCTGGATCGTGGATTTAGTTGAGCGCGCCATTGATTGCGAATGTCTTTACAGCGCCTGCTGTTACGCCTGCTTTTGCAAGAACTTTCCCGTAGGTTCCATTCTTGTAAATATCTTGAAGTGCAAGAGAAATTGCCTTAGCCATTGTCGATCCCTTGGCTGTAGCAAATCCGTATGGAGCGGTTCCATAGATTGCACCAGCGAGGACGAGCTTTCCACCACTACGGTGAACAGCATCTTCGGTGATTGGAGAGTCTGCAGAGATTGCCGCCGCTCGACCGAGGGTTACTGAGTTATTGACTTGAGCTTGGCTATCGAAGGATAGAACCGAGATTGCTTTTTTGCCCGCCTTAACGCATGCGGCTGACTTAGCAGTTAAATCGTCAACTTCTGTTGTTCCGGTTTGTACCGCCACGGTGAGTCCGCAGGCATTGTTGGGATTGACAGCCTTCTTGCCGGCAGCTGACGCCCACTGAATTCCTGCTGTGAAGTAATTTACAAAATCAACCTGTGCTTCGCGTACCTTTGTGTCGGTAAATGATGAAACTCCGACATCGTACTTCCCACCTTTAACTGCAGGGATGATGGTGTCGAAACCAGCGCTGACGAAGTGAACCTTCACTCCGAGGTCTGCAGCGATTGCCTTGAAGAGATCAATATCCCAACCGACTACTTTGCCTGAAGGATCTAAATATTCATTTGGTGCGTACGTTGTATCTGTTCCAACCGTTAACACACCAGATTTTTTAACGCTTGCAGGGAGTTGGGCTGCAGCTGCTGAGCCGGCCGCAAATGTAGGAGTTTGGATTGCGAGGAGTGCTGCAACTGCGATAATCGCAACTGCCCCAATTTTGGAGTGATTCTTAGCTGTGCTCATTGCGTAGTCCTAACTTTGTTGGGCTTCTTAACCGATGGGGGCAAATGCTACCCCGATTTAGATACTCTGAGGAGTAGGTCTGAATAAATCTGCCCGGCGAGGGTTAGAGTACAAGCATGAATGTAACTGAGCGCCAGTTCGCGCTTGATTTGGATGCTCAGGATGTCCTGGCTCGATATCGCGAACTCTTCGTTAACGATGACCCCGATATCTGCTACCTCGATGGCAATTCTCTCGGACGGTTACCCAAGAAAACCATCACCGCGGTCAATGACTTCTTGGTCAATGAGTGGGGTCCCAAGATCGTAAATGGGTGGGCTGATTGGATTGATGAAGCTGAAACCACTGGAGATTTAATCGGCCGTGCCGCGTTGGGTGCGAGTGCGGGCCAGGTTTTAGCCTGCGATACAACATCGGTAAATTTCTATCAGTTGGTGGGAGCTGCACTTGCTGCACGACCAGGGCGAAAGACGATTATTACCGATAAAGGTAATTTTCCTACTGATAGATATATCTTGCAGGGGTTGGCGAAACAACATGGTTTGATCCTGATCGAAATTGATAATGAAATGGGTAGCGACTCTACCCATGAGCGTATAACTCCAGAGATTTTGGAGCCATACATGTCAGACGACGTTGCATTTGTGTCCTTCGAGGTAATTCAATATCGCTCAGGAGCCCGCAACGATATCCAAGCGATCACGGATGTGGCGCGCAAGTTTGGAGCTTTAACGGTGTGGGATGCTAGCCACGCAGTGGGAGCCATCAACCTCAATTTAGATAAATATGGAGCCGATCTTGTTGTCGGCTGCACCTATAAATATGGCAACTCTGGACCTGGTTCTCCGGCTTGGCTCTATGTATCTCATCGCATGCAAAAAGAGTTGCAAGTTCCTATTCAAGGCTGGTTCGCGCAAAGAGATCAATTTGCGATGGGGGAGTTCTTTGAGAAGAACGATGGAATGCGTGGTTTCCAAATCGCTAGCCCATCGATCGTTGGATTACGCTGCGTTAATACCGCATTTGAAATGATTGCCGAAGCTGGTATCGATGCCATTGAAGAGAAGTGCGCAAAAGGCACCGAGATGATGATCGGACTCTATGAGGCATGGCTCAAGGATTTAGGTTTTACTCTTAACACTCCAGCATCACCTAAAGAACGTGGGGGACACATCTCGCTCGCCCACCCGGAGGCGAAACGCATTGCGATTGCGCTCCGTCAACTAAAAAAGGTAATTCCAGATTATCGCGAACCTAATTCAATCCGAGTGGCTATTTCACCTCTTCCCACCAGTTATGTTGAGATTTGGGATGGTTTCGCTCGCCTGCGTGATCTCACGGCCAGCCGAGAATACGAGCAGATTTCAACTAAGGACATAAAAGTCACATGAGCAATTACGATTCCGCCGTCACATATTCCTCTTATTTAGGAGTGGATGAACTTCTAAACCTACAGCGTTTAGCCTCCGAAGGACCCGAGCATGATGAGATGCTATTTATTATCATTCATCAGACCTATGAGTTGTGGTTTAAGCAAATCCTCCACGAACTCTATTTTCTGCAAGCCAATCTTGAATCGGGCGATACTTATAAGTGCCTTGCAACGCTAGGTAGAGTTCGTACGATTTTAAAGGTCTGTGTAGCTCAAGTTGATATCTTGGAAACGATGACGCCGCGCCAATTCAATTCATTCCGGCAATTTCTGGCATCTTCCTCTGGGTTTCAATCCGCGCAATTTCGCGAGTTCGAGGCGGTCTTGGGGCGTCGAGATTCTCGGATGGCTGGCCACCTGCCTCCTGAAGCGCAAGAGAAGATAGCGAAGATCACTGCGGGACGGTCTGTCTGGGATTCCACGCTGGTCTACCTGTCGAAGAGAAAATACCAAATACCAAACCAGTATTTAAGTCGTGATTTTTCAGAAGGATATGAACCCAATAAAGAGGTGCAAGATATTTTGATTGAAATTCACCTACACGATTCTGAAACCGCGATGCTCTGCGAACGGTTGGTCGACATTGATGAGGGCCTTCAGGAGTGGCGCTACCGCCATGTAAAGATGGTGGAGCGCACTATCGGCCGCAAAACGGGAACGGGTGGCTCTTCGGGAGTTGAATACTTAAATACCACGATCTCTCACCCGGTATTTAGGGATCTCTGGGCTATTCGCGATCGCCTTTGATCGCTAAGGACCAAACCCCTAAGGCAAAGACGAGCGTTGCAATAAAGAAGCAGAGCCAACCAAAGGAGAGAAATCCTATGATTACTCCGCTTGTCGCACCGCCAACAGCGCCCATCAAGTTCATAACCAAGTCACTCGCCCCTTGAGAAGAGGGTTTCATCTCCACAGATACTGATTCGGATAAGAAAGTAGAGCCAGCGATAAGAGTGCAGGACCAGCCAAGTCCCAACAAAAAGAGCCCAATGCCAAGTTGAATTGGATTCATTGCGGGAGAGAGTCCTGCGGTTGCAGCAGCTGCCAATAAAATTACAACGCCAATCTGAATAACGCGAATCCGCCCTAACTTATCACTGAGCGCTCCGACCACAGGAGAGAAGGCATACATCCCAAGAACGTGAACGCTGATGACAAGTCCAATGACGGAGAGTGTTACTTCAACGTGGGACATATGCACGGGTGTCATGACCATGATGGAGACCATTGCTAGATGTCCGATCCCCACCGCTGTTATTGCAAAGAGCGCGTGTGGGATTTCTCGAATGTGTTTAAGGGCGGCTCGAGTCGTTTCATGCTTTCTCTGTGTGACGCCATCAGAAGACATATTTGCAGTGAGGTAAGGGTCGGGTTTCAAAAAGAAGAAGATCACTATCGTTGCCAGCGTCAGGCTGGTTCCGGCGATGAAATATGGACCGACTAGTCGCGGCAGATGTAAGAAATGTGCGAAATCGCCCGCAGGTTGCATGAGGTTTGGACCGGTAACCGCACCTACGGTCGAACCCCAAACGACTAAGGATAAATTCTTGGAACGGTTGGCTGGCGTAGCTAAATCGATTGCAGCGAAACGGGCTTGATAACCTGAAGCGGAAGCTGCTCCAACCATGAATGCACCAGTGAGCATTAGAAATAGAACTTTGTGAGTGCCACCCAAGATCGCAAGGCTCGCTCCAATAACTCCGATGGAATAGCCGCTCATGAGTGAAAGGCGGCGACCGCCCTTCTGGGTTAACTTTGCTAAAGGCAACGCCATCATCGCCGCACCTAATACTGTGGTCGTTTGTGCTAGCCCAGCCAATGATTCTGATTTAGATATCGAAGTGACAAGTAGCGACCCTGCAGCAACTGTTCCGGAAGTTCCCACTCCATTGAGGATTTGTGCTGCGCTGAGGGTACGAATTACCTTGCGCTGCTGAGAAGCAATCTCCATTCAAGGATCATAGGGCACCGATACCGCTTCTCACCTGCCCCGAATGTGCGCACGAGTGGAACCCGACAGATGTCGAGGAAGATTTTGAAGAGTTGTTGCTCGTGAAGAAAGCCTAGTTCCTAGAAGAGCTCAATTTCATATAGTGGAACGGTGGCAGAGTAGCTCCAAGCGAAGATTTGGGATAAATAAAGTTCTAATAGTTGCGCAATAGGACTAATCTCACCTCTGTGAAAACGATTCTTGATGCAATTGGAAACACGCCCCTCATCAACATTGAAGGTATTTACGTAAAGATGGAATATCTCAATCCATCAGGGTCGGTAAAGGCGCGTATAGCCAAGTACATGATTGAGCGCGCAGAGAAAGAAGGACTCCTGAAGCCAGGGGACACCATCGTCGAAGCGAGTAGCGGCAACACCGGAAACGCGATGTCCATGGTCGCAGCTGTTAAGGGCTACAAGATGATCGTTGTTATGCCCGAAGGTTTAAGCATGGAGCGAACAGCGATCTCGCAGGCATTTGGTGCTGAAGTGCGCACGTTAGGTGACTTCCACGTGAATAAGGCGCTAGATGAAGTGCGTCGCTTAGGGGCGCTACCGGGTTATTACGCGCCACAGCAATTCGATAGCGAATGGAATGTCACTGAGAATTATGAATGGCTTGGCAAAGAGATAGTAGCCCAGCTTCCTACGAAACCCGATTTGCTTATTTCTGGCGTAGGTACTGGTGGAACGTTGGTTGGTGTTGGCCAAGCATTTAAGGAGGTAAACCCAAATGCGAAGAGTTATGCACTTGAACCATCCGAGTCCTGCACCATCGCATGTAGTGAAATTGCCAAGCACCTCATCGAAGGAATTTCTGATGGGTTTGTGCCGGGGATTATCGAGCGCCATGCCAAAGACATTGATGGATTCGTTCATATTCACTCAATCGATGCCATCGAAGAAACTAAGCGCTTAGCCCGAACTCATGGACTTTTCGTCGGACCATCGTCTGGTGCACACATGTTGGCCGCCAAGAAATTGAAAACGGAACTTGGCGCCGAAACTGTCGTTACGATCTTCTGTGACGAAGGTGAAAAATATATTATGGATCACTGGCTCAACCCTTGATCAAAAGCGATCGGTTAATTCTCTCCGCACTTACTCTTGATGATGAAGAGGATTTGCTGGAATACCAATCTGATCCAATGGTTGTTCGCTATATCCCGTGGCCTCCCAGAACTCGATTGCAAGTTCGCGAAGCGATCGAAAAAGTATTGGTGCCTCGTACATTTGAATCCGATAACGATTTCCTCGTTTTTGCGTGGAGATTGAAAGATGGCGGAAAGGTAATTGGCCAATCCAATATCTCAATTCAGTCAAAGGAACATTCCCGCGCTGAAATAGGATGGGTAGTCCACCCTGATTTTGTTGGTCAAGGTTTTGCTACTGAAGCTACGCGCGCTCTAATAAATTATGCATTTGATACTCTGAAGTTCCATCGCGTTGTGGCATATATCGATCAACGAAATGATTCTTCGGTAAAGCTAGCAGAGCGCTTAGGGATGCGCCGCGAAGCAAGCTACCAGAAAGATGAATTTTTTAAGGGCGAGTGGACGAGTGCTTTTCTCTACGCAGTGCTGTCAGAAGAGTGGAAATAGCGGCGGCGATATTCACTCGCTGACATCTCGTAAATATCTTCTGGCCCAGCTTCTTCATCGATCTGTTGACCGACGCGCGTGAAATCTAACTTCTGCACCATGGCGATGGAAGGTTCATTGGTGATTGAAACCGTGTATCGGAGCGTTTTAACATCGGGTTTAGCAATTACCCAACTCCACATCCCGTGCAGAATTTCCAGGGCAAAACCCTGCCTGCGATAAGGAGGTTCAACTCCTAGCCCGATCTCGATCATTCCTGCGCTATCTGGAAAATCGTGGAAACCGCTACTTCCGATTATCACGTGGCTTTCTTTCAATACAGCTAGGCGCAATGAAAAGGGGGCGTAATCCGAATTCTTTAATATTCGTGGAATGCGAAAGGGAAGTGGCCCGCCATCATCTACCAGCACTCTGCCGGGATTGAGAATTCCTCGATCTGCCCACATGTCAGGAAGCGCTTTAGAATCTTTCATCCGGTCATACTCTTCTGGCAAAACTGTGACCAAGAGCAATCGGGGGGTCTCGATCTCTAAATCAACCCCTTTTAATGTTTTCATGATTGGTCAATCCTAAAGAGGTTATACATTCCGCCTCCATACTCAGCAGCTCTCTCGAATTCTTTTATGAATACTCCACCATTCTTTCTGATCACTTTTTGCGAAGCGACGTTGGCGAGTGTGGTGGTGAGTTCGACGTAGGGTAATTCTATATTTCGAGTCAGTCCCAACATCAGCTCTAACTGTTTGGTTGCCAGACCTTGCCCACGCTTCCATGGAAAGATTTGATAGCCGATATGCCCCAAGCAATACGGTGGTAATTCAACAGTTCCAGGTTTCCAACGAAATTGAATCGATCCGCAGATCTCACCGTCATATAGCCAACGCGTAAATGAAGGGAGCGCAGCTCTTTGCATTCCGGCATCCACGGTGATGAGGCGACCTCCTACTGGATCGTCAAAGGTTGCGATGAGGGCGGAGGGATCCTTCTTTGCGCCCTCAATAATCTCGAGGGAATAATGAAATGGTTCATGCCCCTCGTCAAGTTCGCGCTCCAGAGCTGCCACGTACAAGGGCAGGTTAGATTCGCTGGGCTTCAGAAGTTCCATCGGAAAACACTACTAAACGGTGACAGGTCGCGGGTCACATTTAATTTAATTTTTTCGCCATGATTGCATCATGCACATATTGGGCTAGTCCTCTTACCCGTCCGTCGTAATAAGCTTTGAATCTATCGTCGTTGATGTACATGATCGCGAGGTTCTTCTGCATTTCTATCGAGCACTCATAAAACCATTTGGTTATTACCCGGCGGTGGGCAACGACTATCTCTTGAACTTCCGGTGATCTAAAGCTGACTCGGTTTCCAAAGGCAATCGCAAATTTCTCCGTGACCGCCTCCTGATCGACTTTGGCCGCCTCGAAATCGGCATGAGTGTATTTGGAAGTACGAGTCTGACTCTCGGTATAAGCCGGGGTGCCGCCCCAGCGATCAAAGACCTCAGAGTCAAATTCACTCATCGGATAAAGGTGGGCTGCAGTATGCCCAAGCCCAGAGCTCTCTCTGCCTGCGCCATGGCGGTAATTAGTGTGTGCTCCATATTTCGAGCGACGACAAAACCAAGCCCGACAGGTAGTCCATTAACCAATCCCATGGGAATAGTGCCTATTGGCGTGCCCGCAATTGCCGGGGCGGTTGTTATCCAACTGGCCGAACCAAAGTCATCGCCTTTACCTAAGGTGCTTATCCATGCCGGACCATAAGTGCAGCCAATGAGAACATCTACATCGTGCAAACCGGTATCTAACGTTTGGTTAGCCCATGTGAGATTTCGCCGACGCTTCTGCTCGTACTCGTCGCCACGGCCGCCAAGTTCGAGAGCTTTCTCGAATATCTCTTGCCCAAAAAACTCCAACTCGATCTTTGACTGTGAACGATTAAATTCAACAATATCGCGTAAATTCTTAACTCGCGTCCCAGTTCTTGTAGTCAGGTAGATGGCCAGGTCGCTAACCATCTCATGGAGCATGACATGGAACTCATCTTCACCATCAGATTCGCTGGGTTCGGATAGATCTATCTCTACGATTGATATTCCCGCTTTGGAAAGGGATTGCACAGCTCTTTCAAAAAGATCATTGACTTGAGTATCTGTCGTCATCCACTGCTTAACAACTCCGACCTTGAGCGAGTGCTCTGCTTGAGCGGCTCCTACATATTCACCTCTCGCGGTAAGCACATCAAGCAAAAGTGCGGCTTGTAGAACTGTTTGGGCCATTGGTCCAGGTGAGTCTTGACTCTTACTAATGGGGATCATGCCATCGCGGGGAATGCTCCCGACCGTTGGTTTGATGCCGACGCATCCGTTGAGAGATGCCGGACAAATTATCGATCCATCTGTTTCGCTTCCGATGGCCCATTGGGTAATCCCAGCAGCCACGCTGGCGCCGGAACCCGAAGAAGAACCTCCAGCGCTATGTTGATGTTTCCAAGGATTGGCGGTGAGTCCACCAACAGCCGACCATCCGCTGGTGGATTTGGTGGAACGAATATTTGCCCATTCAGATAAGTTCGTTGCTCCGATAACGACCGCCCCGGCGGAGCGCAATCGCTGCACAATCGTCGAGTCTCGCGTTACGGGAGTATCAGCCAATGCTAGCGATCCCGCAGTCGCAGGCAATCCGACAGATTCAATATTGTCTTTGATAAGTATTGGCAATCCGGCTAATGGCAGGGAGTCCTGCGACTTATCGAACTCTTCGGCACGCGCTAACGCGTCAGGGGCCTGCGCGAGAACTGATTTGAGTTGATACCCAGATTGATCGAGTGAAGCAATCTTTTCTAGTGCATCTTCTACCAAACGGGTTGATTTCATGCGGTAACTCTCGCTTATCAACCGACACTTTGCAACAGATAAAAAAAGGACCCCGTGATTGCCCACGAGGCCCTTTAAGAATTAGCTGTTAGACGGCAGCTGCAACTGTTGCGATTGCTGAAATCTCGAACTCGAGCTTTACGGTCTCTGAAACCAAAATTCCACCGGTCTCAAGAGCCGCGTTCCAGGTTAGGCCGAAGTCCTTACGGTTGATCTCTGAAACGCCTTCGAAGCCGAAGCGAGCGTTGCCGTATGGATCTGTTGCTGTACCTGTGTATTCGAATTCGATTGAAATTGACTTTGTAACATCCTTGACGGTGAGGTCTCCGACTACAACGACCTTATCTGCGCCAACATCTGTAACAGCTGTTGATACGAAGGTGATCTTTGGGAATGTTGCTGCATCAAAGAAATCAGGGGACTGTAGGTGACCATCGCGGTCTGCGCTACGGGTATCGATTGAGCTCACTGCAATTTCAATGCTGAGTGAAGCAATTCCGTTATCTACGGTTCCTGAACCGGCGTACTCATTGAAAGATCCGCGGACCTTGGTCACCATTGCGTGACGAGCACTAAAGCCGACGCGGCTATGTGATGGATCGATGTTAAATGTTCCTGCTGGAAGTGTTGAAAGTACTGACATGGGTTTCCTTTGTTTGATAGTTAAATGTGTGGCTAGATTTGTTGAATTGATCTAAGGACGAAGATAGTTGAAATTTCAACCAAAATCAAATCGTGAAGTCCTGCCTCGTCGCGAACGCCTGGCTGAAGCGAAACGTTGGCATTTGGTGCTGACATGAGCGTAAATCGGGTTTAGTATCGTGAAATGGAGATCATTGAATATAAGCCAACCACTGAAGAGCTCGCATATACCTTTGGAGGGAATGCCCCTAGGCGCACCATCAAGCCTGGCACCGCTGTTCGACTCTGGACGCAGGATGCATTCAATAACACGATTCAGACGGTAAACGACCTTTCCAGCGAGAAAGTCGATATGCGTTTTGTTAATCCACAGACTGGACCCTTCTTTATTGAGGGAGCCGAACCAGGTGATGCTCTCGCTATTCATATTGTAGATATGAAGCCAGCGCGCACTTACGGAATTTCATCCACTATCCCGTTCTTCGGTGGACTGACCTCAACGGATCGAACCGCAATGTTGCAAGAACCTTTGCCGGATACCACGTGGGTTTATGAAGTTAACACGGAACGGCAAACGGTCGGCTTTGAAGCCAGATACGGAGATATGAAGATTGAGTTTCCTATCGAGTGCATGTTTGGCACGATCGGCGTAGCACCCGCTGGCAACGAAGTGAGATCCGCTCTCGTACCAGAACGCTTCGGCGGCAACATGGATTCACCAGAAGTGCGCAAAGGATCAACAATTTATCTCGGTGTAAATGTCGCAGGTGCAATGTTTTCAATTGGCGATGGTCACTATCGTCAAGGTGAAGGAGAAGCGTGCGGAACGGCGGTTGAAGGCGCCATGGATGCCATCATCATTATTGATCTAATTAAAGGAGCGGCTCCTGCCTGGCCACGCATTGAAGATGATAATTACTACATGACTGTCGGATCATCACGCCCGATGGAAGATTCCTGGCGCATCGGCCAGGTCGAATTAGTGCGATGGTTTCAAGAGCTCTATGGATTGCATCAACTCGATTCGTATCAACTACTTTCGCAAATTACCAAGGCGCCAATTGCTAATGTCGTCGACTCCAACTTCAGTGTGGTTATAAAGGCGGCAAAGGATTTGGTGCCACACGCATCGGCATTCAAGGGGATGCATGAAAGCTTGAGAGAGCGGGCTAAGGGGCTATCACTTTAAACGGCCAGGCCACGCTCTATCGCTATTTTTCACATAACGGCAGGTCATTTCTGGGCGATTGCTGAGTAATTTATTTAAAGTTTTGTTACAGTTTCTGCTTCAGCATTTCGCTGTGCCTGAACAGAGGAGAATAATGAGTAATCCCGAAGTTAAATTAGCGAGTAATGCAATTGGATTACGCGAAGTCGTATTCCAATCCATCTGCTCAATGGCACCAGGTGCCGCAATCGCTGCCTCCATTCCTTTCGGATCACCGCTAGCCGGGGGCGCACTTCCATTAGCTGTGCTCTTCGCCTTTATCGGAATCCTCTTCACCGCCTCAAGTATCGGCCAATTGGCAAAGCACATTCCCGCCGCAGGTTCGGTAGCTACTTATTCCGCAATTGGACTCCGCCCTTGGGTTGGTTTCCTTGTTGGCTGGGCCTATGCCGCAGTTGAAATCTTGATCGTTCCACTTGTAATGCTGCAATTGGGTTACACCGTTGCCGGTGAGTGGAATTCAAATGCCCACGGATTCCCATTGTCCTCCTGGTGGGTCTTTATGACTCTGGGAACTTTGCTGGTTTCTTATCTGGTCTGGCGCGGTATCGGAACGTCAGCCAAAGTTGGAACAATGCTTGGTTTCTTTGAAATTACCGTCTTTGTTCTGCTTGGAATATTTCTCGTTGTTAAGGCCGGGCATCACAACACGCTCTCGGTATTCACAACAGCTCATGCAAATGCCAAGGGTTTCCATGGTTGGTCCGGCGTAATTGCTGGTTCAGTCTTTACATTGCTTGCATTCTCTGGCTTCGAAGCCGCAGCTCCACTGGCGGAAGAATCAAAGGATCCTCGCAAAAACGTTCCCAAGGCGATCATGATTGCAACTTTCTCGATCGCGGCTGTTTATATCTTCACAACCTATGCAGCAACCGTTGCTTTCGGACCAGATAAGTTTTCCACCTTTGCTGCGGATAACAACGGAAACCCTTGGGATCATCTAGCCCGAGGTGTATCGAGTCTTATGTACATCCTCGTACTACTTGCCATCGTTAACTCTACGATTGCGAATGCAAACGCCGGCGCAAATGTATTTACTCGCACCGCATTTGCATTTGGACGCGCAGGGGCTTTCCCGAAGTGGATGAGCCAGCTCGATCCAAAGCATAAGTCTCCTAAGAACGCCCTGATGGTCCAGTTGATAGTGGGCTTGGCGCTTGGACTCGGACTTGGTTTCAAATACACCCCTCAAGTGGCATTTGGAATCGTGGCAACTGGGCTCGTCGTGGTTGTAGTGATCGTATATATGGTCGCCAACTTGGCTTGCATTGGTTACTACATTAAGCACCGCAAGGAAGAA
>CAIKID010000217.1 GCA_903827345.1 uncultured Actinomycetes bacterium
AGGCTTGAAATCATCGCTCACAGAAAGATCCCTCCACAATTAGGTACGCCTATTGTCGCCCTAGAAGGTGCACGGTACAAACCCCAGAGCCCAAATAGCCGAAAGGACGAAAGTGACGTTAGATACACCTATGAGCACTCCGCGAGACCCCAACGTCGGGCTGAACCGTGACGAGATAAGGGCGATGCGCCGCTCCTATGGAGAGCAAGGGCTGGCCGAGGGAGACATGGCTGCTGACCCAATCATGCAATTTCGGAACTGGCTCGCAGAGGCGGCCCTCAACCCCGTGATCGTTGAAGCTAATGCCATGGTCCTCTCCACGGTCGATACGCAAGGCCCGCAATCTCGCACCGTCTTGTTGAAAGATGTCTCTGACCTGGGTTTCTCTTTCTTTACCAATTATGAGTCGAACAAGGGCAAAGCGATCGCAGCCAATCCCAATGTGTCGCTTCTCTTCCCTTGGTATGCCATGGAGCGGCAAGTAATTATTCGTGGAATTGCCGAGAAGGTCCCTGCATCTGCCAGCAGCGAATACTTTGCAACCAGGCCATGGAGTAGCCAGATCGGCGCATGGGCTAGTTCGCAATCTCAAGATTTGGAATCGCGAGAGCACTTGCAGGATCGCTTCGATGAATTTGCTGCAAAGTTTCCGCAAGGGAGTGCCGTACCAATGCCGCCACATTGGGGTGGTTACCTCGTTTCTCCGCGCTCCATTGAATTTTGGCAAGGTCGCTACTCTCGGCTTCACGATCGTTTGATCTTCACCTCCACTGGCTCGGGGTGGCAACTCGCCCGCTTGCACCCGTAGGTATGCCTTAGGGTTTGGGCATGAGCGATATTCAAATCCCCGCAAACCTCAAACCACGCGATGGACGTTTTGGCTGCGGTCCCTCCAAGATCAGCAATCAAGCCCTCTCAGTTTTAGCCAATAGCAATGCGCTCTTACTTGGCACATCCCATCGCCAAGCACCAGTTAAGAATCTGGTGAAAGAGGTCCGCGCTGGACTTGCACAACTCTTTTCACTACCGGCCGGGTATGAAGTAGTCCTCGGCAACGGCGGCTCTACTGCATTCTGGGATATCGCAACATTTAATTTAATCGAGAAGAAATCGCAGCACCTTGTCTTTGGCGAGTTCTCTTCCAAGTTTGCCGCTGCCGCAAAGGAAGCCCCATTCTTGGATGATCCCACCGTTATTAAATCCGAACCGGGTACTCACCCAGAAGCGGTGGCCGAAGCCGGTGTAGATGTTTACGCACTTACACATAACGAGACCAGTACTGGCGTTGCGGCACCAGTTGTACGCCCCGCAGGAACCGAAGGAGCTCTCGTACTTGTCGATGCAACAAGTGGAGCCGGAGGGCTGGATGTCGATCTAGCACAATGCGAGGTTTATTACTTCGCCCCACAGAAGTCGTTCGCATCTGATGGCGGTATCTGGATAGCAATTATGAGCCCAGCGGCTATTGCTCGCGTAGAAAAGATCAAGGCATCTGGGCGCTGGATCCCCGCTTTCTTTGACCTCACCATCGCAATCGAAAATTCTCGACTAGAACAGACGTACAACACTCCCGCTTTGGCAACACTCGTCCTGCTCAACGAACAAATTAAATGGATGAATGCCGGTGGTGGCCTCTCCTTCTCTGCAGGTCGCAGCAGCGAATCCTCTGCTCATCTATATCAATGGGCCGAGAGCACCGCATTTACTACTCCCTTTGTTGCAGATCCAGCGGCCAGATCCCAGGTGGTCGGGACCATCAATTTTGATGATTCCATCGATGCAATGGCAGTTGCCAAGGCTTTGCGCGCGAATGGAATCGTAGATACCGAGCCATATCGCAAGCTCGGCAAAAATCAATTACGCATCGCGATGTTCCCAGCAATTGATCCAGATGATGTCCGGGCACTTACAGCCTGTATCGAGTATGTCGTAAAGGAGCTAACTAAATGATGAGTAATAAAATGCGACGCCGAGTAACTATCGGCGTTTTGGTACTCCTCTTTTTACTCGCAGTATTAGGCAGCGTAGGTGTACTTAAGTAAACGCTTCCGCATTATTAAATATATAAAGAGCGCACCGAGCGATGTAATCGCGCCGCACATTGCAACCGTCGCCCTCACTCCGATGACGTCTGCTAGCCATCCGATAAAGGGCGAACCAATCGGTGTCGCCCCGAGAAAGATCAAGAGATAAAAGCCCATTACCCGTCCGCGCAACTCATGCGGGGTTGTGGTCTGCACATAGGTATTCGCCGAGATCATCGTCGTAATTGCAGCAAATCCACACAAAGGCAGCATCATTGCAAAGGTGAGATAATTGGGCATATAGGCCTGCCCAATTAGCAGTAGCCCAAAGATCGCAGAGAAAGTCGTAATAAAGAGCGGTTTACGTTTTTGATCTAGGCGGGTAGAGACGATCGCTGCGACTAGTGATCCGATCGCAATGACGCTACCTAATAGCCCAAAGGCCCCGGCATCCTTATGGAAAATCTTGGTCGAAATCAGGGCGGTAAATATCTGGAAATTGAGGCCAAAGGTAGATGCGAAGAAGACCGTGGCGATTATCGCTATTAGATCGTGTCTGCTCTTTATGTAGCGTAGCCCCTCCATGATCTTGCGATCTTTATCATCCTGAGGCAAGCGATGCAGATCCTCTGGACGCATTAACACCAACGCCACGATCACGATGAGATACGAGCCAGCATTAAGCAAAAAGGAGGGACCGGTATGGAAATACTTAATCAATATTCCCGAAACAGCTGGGCCAATCAACCTACCCAAATTAAAGTTGGCAGCGTTAAGGCTCACGGCATTGGCTATATCGCTTTTACCGACAAGTTCGGATGTGAAGGATTGGCGCACCGGTGCATCGAGCAGATCGAAGAGCACACGTCTGAACTCCAGTCA
>CAIKID010000218.1 GCA_903827345.1 uncultured Actinomycetes bacterium
AGGACAGGTATTCAATTTCGCCGTCCCTAAGGGAAGTGCACTCAAGTCCATTGCTGATCTAAAGGGCCACTCAATCTGTGTTGGCTCACCTGCTTGGTCGGCAATCATCAACCCAATGCTTGTCGAGGCTGGGGTCGATCCAGCTTCTGTAACAATCATTAATGCTGGTTGGCCAACCTGGTCAACAGCCATCGCTGCTGGTAAGTGCGATTCTGGCCTCGGCTGGGATGGACTTGCTGCTCAGTGGGCTGCCACTGGTATCAGCGTTGACTGGATTATTGGAAAGAAGACTTCCAAGCAACCATCAAACGGATATGACATCCGCGCATCTGTACTAAAAACAGCTGCCGGCAAGGATCTCTACACCCGCTTCCTTCGCGCAGTTGCAATGGGTATGGAGTTCGCTAAGGACAACCCACGCGCAGCAGCAGAAATCACGTACAACCGCCTTCCAGCCCTTGGCGCAACTCTGGCTCCACAGCTAGCTGTTGATTCAATGCGTGAAGAGCAAGTTGGTCACATGATTTCTTACCTTGATGGCAAGGGCTGGGGATATCACTATCCTGATGCTTGGGGCAACTATCTGAAGGTCGTCGCCGACATGGGACAAACTTCAAAGTTACTGTCAGCTTCTCAGGTTTACACAAATGCCCTGATCAACGGTGCAAATACCTTCGATCATAAGAAGGTGGCAAAGGATGCAGCTGCATATAAGTTGAGTCCAGTGTGGGCTAAAGTAGCAATCACGGGCTAATAAACCCTGACTATGCCGTGAGGTCGTTTCTGAAAGCAATTTTGGAAGCGACCTCACACATTAGATAATTTCGCAACAAACCCCGAGATGAAGATTGAGAGTGGAATCCCATGAGCCAGAAGTCCATGTATGCATATGCTTGGGATTTCGTAGAGACTGGTGTGGCTGAAAATCTCTCTCAATTCAAAAAAATGGGAATAAACACCGTCACTCTCGCCGCTAGCTATCACGCCGGGAAGTTCTTCCGTCCCAAGGCGACAACAGGAAAGATCTATTTTCCCGAAGATGGAACTACGTATTTCAAGACGAATCCAGCGCGATACGGGGCGATCAAGCCAGTTTCGAATTCAGTTCATGGGGACGGAAATGTTCTCTCGCTGCTCACCAAGGATTCTGATATCGCGGTGAATGCCTGGCTAGTTTTGTTACATAACTCGCGACTTGGTTCTGCAAACTTGGGCTCCACCATAAAAAATGCCTTTGGCGACCCATATATTTACGCGCTCTGCCCTAGCGCTCCAGCGGCGCGGGCTTATGCTGTCGGACTTGCGCTAGATGTGAGCGAAAGTTACGAGATCGACGGCATATCCATTGAATCTATTGGATTCCCACCTTTTGAGCACGGATTTCATCATGAGATGAGTTTTGTAAAGCCCAATCTCTGGCTCTCGTCATACTTAGGGCTCTGTTTCTGCGAGTTTTGTGTAGGCGGAGCTGAAAAGACAGGAGTGGATGCCAAGAGGCTGAAAGCAAGAGTCGCTGAGAGCATTAACGATTACCTTGCAGGGGATATTGATTATCCAGATGATATGGCGAAACAATTTTGGCTCGCCGATGTGGCGGGGGATCGCGATCTTCAAAAATACTTGAACTACAGATGTACGGTGGTGACCTCTCTCCTGCAAGAGATCAGAGCCGCCGTCCGGAAGGATGTCGTCGTAGCCGTCATTCCTTCTGTCGCAAGGCCAACTGCCGGCGCGTGGTACGAGGGAACCGATCTGCTGGCAGTTGCTGAAACATCCGGAGTTATCGAAGCCTGTTTTTATGAAAATTCGAGTGAACGAATCAAAGCTGATCTCGTTGATATTAAGCGCCGACTAGGCGGCGTGGGGAAAATCAAGGGAATTTTGCGACCCGCATTTCCAGATCTTGAGAGTCGCGAAGCGGTAATGAGTGCAGTTAATACTTTAGTCGATGGCGGTGTCCACGACATTGGGTTCTATAACTATGGCCATGTCCGGAGCCAAAGTTTGGTTTGGATTGCTGATGCTTTGGCAAGCGTGAATGGGAGAAGTTCATGAAGTTTGCAGGAAAGATTGTTGCGATTACGGGTGCTGCGGGCGGCATTGGACAAGAGTTATGCAGACATTTTGGACGAGCCGGAGCAATTATTTATGCGCTGGATAAAAGGGATTCTGTTCTTGCCTTTGCGGAGGAGCTAGCAAAGGAGGGCATACTTTGTCACCCATTGGTAGTTGACGTCGGAAATGTTCAGTTAGTTGAAGCTGGTCTAGGTAAGTTGATCGCGAATTTTGGAACTGTGGACGTATTGGTAAACAACGTCGGCTTCTCAGATCATCCAACTATCGAGCGCACTCAACCAGAAGATTGGGCGCACGACATCAATGGAAACTTAAATGGCGCATATAACTGCACCTTTGCCGTCTTGCCTGGAATGAGGAGTAAATCCCGAGGCGCTATTGTCACAATTGGTTCGGTAAACGGCCTCTATGCCTTGGGAGACCCCGCATATAGCGCAGCTAAAGCTGGTCTCATCAGCCTGACCAAGGCTGTGGCTATGGAATATGGACGATTTGGAGTGCGAGCAAACATCGTCTTGCCGGGGACCGTGAGAACACCTATTTGGGATGAGCGAGCCAAAAAGGACCCATCGATTTTAAAAACTTTGATGCGTTGGTATCCGCTCGGTCGAATCGCCGAAACGAGTGATGTGGCAAATGCGGTGGCTTTTCTCGCCTCCGATGAGGCAGCTGCGATTACGGGGATTGAACTCCCAGTGGACTGCGGTCTCACCGCTGGAAATATTGTGATGTCGCGCGAATTAACACTAGAAGACTTCTAGACCCATACACACATCAGCGAAGGAGTGTCCCATGGATCGATTAAGAATAGGCGTCATTGGACTCGGATGGTTTGGCGAGATTCATTGTGATGCCATTATCGGAACCCCCAGTTTAGAGTTGGCGGCCCTTTGCACTCGGACTCCTGAACGCCTGGAGGCCCTTGGGCAAAAGTACAAAGTCAAAAATATCTTCACTGATTACCGTGAGATGATTGCGGATCCAGATATTGATGCCGTCTCAATTACTACGATGTGGGATCAACATACCGATATTGCGATCGATGCACTTAATGCAGGCAAGCACGTATTTTTAGAGAAGCCAATGGCTTCAACCGTGGCAGATTGTGAAAAGATTATCGCGGCGGCAAATAAGTCAACGGGAATACTCCAGATTGGTCACATCGTTCGATTTAATCCTCGTTATCGGGCTGCCAAGAAGGCGATCAGCGAAGGAGCAATCGGAAAAGTTCTCTCACTGAGTTCGCGCCGAAATATTCCCGCAGCTTGGACCCCAGAAATTCTCAATAAAATCGGTCCTATCGTTGGCGATGCGATCCATGATACGGACATCATGTTATGGCTAACCGGGGATCGCATTGTCAGCGTATATGCGCAAACCACCGATTTCCGCGGTCTCAAAAATCCTGATATTGGGCAGACGATGTATCGCTTTGCGAGTGGAGCTACAGCGATTCTCGAGACGGTCTGGTGCATGCCCGAGCACACGCCATTTGATATTGATGAACGCATGACACTCATCGGAACCGAAGGGTTGATCCATATTCAAGATACCTTCCCCAATCTAGGTATCGTCACCAAAAATACTGGCGTACGTAGCCCTGATACGACTTACTGGCCAGAATTTGATGGGTATCGTGGCGGAGCGCTGCGTGAGGAATTTCTTTACTTCGCCGACTGCGCCTTAAGGGGAATCACGCCAACGGTGAGTACTCCTGTAGATGCCATGCGTGCCTTGGAAGCCACTCTCGCAGCCGAAGAATCGGCGCGCACCGGCCAAGTTGTAAAAGTCGGGAAGTAAGTCAGCTAGGCGATTATTACGGAGCGACCTACTGCGAGGGATTGCTTGGCAGCAAGCGAAACTTTAAGAGCAGCAATCGCGGCCGGTGTAGAAATGAGATCGTATTTTCCACCGCTACTTGCTTGCGCAAGGAAGTAGGCAATTTGGCGTCCGTAGGGATCATCACTGGGGATCTGTTCGATGGTATTTCCGCTCTCCGAAAATACATGCCAACTATTAACACTCGCACCATTTCCAGATGAAGACTCTTCGGTTGCAGAAACAGCAGAGAATTCATAGTGAGCTAAGCCCTTGGTACCCAGTAGGTCGATGGTGCTGGTGAAAGGAACTCCAGGTGCTGCGTTCATGAAACTTTGGACTTGTCCGACGCCACCCCCTTCGTAACTGATCGTTATCTCGGCTGGACCGGATGGAGAAGTTTGCATCGCAAACACTTCTACGGGCCTTCCTAAATAGAGATTAATTTGATCAAAATCATGAATTGAGAAATCCAGCAACATCCCACCGGACTGAGATTCGTCACCTAGCCAGGCAGCCCAAGTTGGTTTTGGAGAGAATCTTCGGGCTTGTACCGAGAGAATATTTCCGAGATCTCCACGGAGCGATGCCTCATGGAGTTTCTGGTACCCCAGGAAGAAGCGAACAACGTGAGCCAGCATCAGGGAGCCGGAACTCTTCTTTGCTGCGGCTTCTATTTCTAGTGCGTCTTGGAGTGTCAGGGCGATTGGTTTCTCTAAGAGCACGTGCTTACCAACAGCCAATAGGGCAATTGCAATATCTTTATGGGTCGGCGTTGGGGTGGTTACCGAGACATACTTAACATCGGGGTCTCTTAGAATTACCTCGAGATCAGAGATGTATTGCCCACTAGTCGCCGCGGCTACCGCTCCCTCTTTCGGCCGAGGTGTACAAATATATTTGATTGCATCGGCCTGCCCAGCACTCGCCCAAGCCGCAGCGTGCGCATTTGCCATATAGCCTTGCCCGATTATTGCGATAGACGCCATGTTTGCTCCCCTTATGCAGAAAGACGCTTTATCGTGCCTACTGAATAAGCCAATGATTCATGGACATCTTCCACGCCATTTGGTCCGGCAGGTGTAAATTCAATTTCGATGCTGAGAGGCGCCTTGCAACCATTCTGCTTGAGGATTCCAAGAATCCGACTGAAGTCAAGATCTCCCCGCCCAACGGCTGGGAAGTTCCACTCATTCTGTGCGCCAGCTTTCTCCTTCAAATGGATTCCTGTGATTGACCCAGTGGACTTATCGAGGTCCTCGTAAGGCATAATCGCGCCATAAAAGACCACATTTCCGGTGTCGTAGTTCAAGCGCACATTTGGCATGTTAACTTTCTTAAGCAAGGCGATAACACTTTCACCGGTCCCGTAGTTATTTCCATGGGTTTCAATAGCCATTTCAAGACCCAGCTCTTTAGCGACTTCGCCCAGATCACGGATGATTTGAACAAGTTCAGTGTCATCACTGATGACGGATTCATCACCATGGGTTTCGCCGGTACTGAGAGTTACGTATTTGACGCCCAACTTCTTGGCTAATTGCAGATTCTTCTTAAAGATTTCTTGGCCTTCTTTAGTTTGAATATTGGTGTGGCCACACATGCCAATGGCCGTTATGTCGTTCGCCTTCAGAAGATCTAATACCTTGGCGATTTGCTCCGCGGTGTAGTCATTGCGTACATGCTCAGTCCAACCGATAACTCCCGCAAGTTCAATCAAATTGATGCCGGCGCGATGTGCACCTTCGACAGCTTCTTCAAGAGTGAAACCGTGGTAGCTATTGCTGTTCAAACAAATTGGGTTATTCATTGTATTCTCCGTTGCTCTTATTCTGGGTGGACAGAAGAAATGGATGAGGGTTAGAACCAACCGGTTTCATTAGGGTTGCGGTATTGCATAAATTCGACAACTGCTCCATCTACTAATATGAAGGCAACACGGACGAAGCCATCTGCAACATCAAATGGTTCGAGAAGGACTTCGTGGCCTTTGATTGATTCATCAACGTTATCAACGCGATATGCGACGTGCGGTAGGTGACGGATTGGACCGGTAACTTCAGTGTCATGTTCGTAGCGGAGGAATTCAACATTTGCCGCGTGGGCTCGGGGATTAGTGACCCAAACGCGCGTTG
>CAIKID010000219.1 GCA_903827345.1 uncultured Actinomycetes bacterium
AAAGAATATGGGGCTAACTGTTTCTAGAGATTTTTACTATGTAGGTATCCACACTTTATATGCAACTTGAGGGGTTTACCCACACCAGAATTTTTGAAATAGATAATTTGCGGAGAAGTAAATGAGATTTAGATTCGCGAACTCTAACTTGTTGTGTCAGAGTTCGCACTTAATGCTCCGCGCTCCTCGAGCGCCTAATTAAGGGGGTCGGATTCCGTGCCAAGACGCATACGAATCCTTTTGATTGGAGCGAATTCTCTTTTGAATGTGACGCTTGCGGAGTCGCTCAGAGTGTTGGGCTTTGAGGTCATTCCTGAAAATCCAAATTCGAAGAAAATCGAAGTAGAAGACGGTATCGAAACTCCCGATGTCGGGATCTTGAATGTCGAAAATGCCAATGCTGATTCTTGCTTTCATCTGGGCCACGAATTGCGTGCCAAATTCCCGAATATTGGATTACTTTTTCTGAGTTCTGTTCGAGATCAGCGCCTGCTGGGCCTTTCTCACGAGCTGGCGCCACCGAATTCAATACTTCTTATCAAATCTGAAATTAACGATTTGGCTGAATTGAGATCAGTGCTCATTGATGCTGCGCACAACAGGGTGCGAAAGGGAGATGACCATCATTTCTCGACCAAGCAGCTGAAATTGCGTTCAGAGCTAACGAATAATCAGGTTGAATTACTTCGCGAAATTTCAATGGGATTCTCGAATAAAGAGATCGCAAATTCACGAGAAGTTAGCGTCAATGCGATTGAAAATTCGATTAGCAGATTAGCTAAGAAATTGAAGATATCTCAATCAGAGAGTCTAAACCAACGAGTATCCTTAGCTGCGTTCTTTCATAGTGCTGACCGCTTATAACGCCAACATTTTAAGTCCATTTCAAAGTACATCTGCCCAACTCGATAGTTGTGATCTTCTGTCATGCTTACCCATAAGACTTTAGACTAGGTGGAATTATCTACCACCTAGCCCAGCGAGGCAATAAGGTCATAAAATAGCCTTCTCATCATCCACTAATGAATCGAGTTTGTATTGGAAATGAAATATAAGAATCTGGGCCGCTCCGGACTATCAGTAAGCCAACTCTGTTTGGGAACAATGAATTTTGGTCCAGAGACCGACGAAGCAACCTCACATGCAATTATGGATGCAGCTCTTGGATACGACATTAATTTCTTTGACACGGCAAATCGCTATGGGGGTCCGGAAAATTTTGGACGCACCGAAGAGATCATTGGGCGTTGGTTTGCAAAGGGTGGGGGACGGCGCGAGAAGGTAGTGCTAGCAACAAAGCTATATGGGCCGATGGATCCATGGGCAAATAACCGCGGGGTATCTGCGCTGAATATTCGTCGCGCCTGCGATGCCAGCTTGCAGCGCCTGCAGACTGATTACATTGATCTTTATCAGATGCACCACATCGATCGTGCAACTCCATGGGAAGAGGTATGGCAGGCGATGGAAGTACTCGTCGCCCAGGGAAAGATTTTGTACGTTGGAAGTTCAAATTTTGGTGGTTGGCATATTGCCCAAGCGCAGGAAGAGGCGAAGGCTCGCAACTTCATGGGACTGATCTCCGAGCAATCTATTTATAACTTGGTGACGCGTGATATCGAGCGCGAAGTAATTCCGGCAGCGCTCAATTATGGTTTAGGAATAATGCCTTGGTCACCGCTTCACGGTGGGTTGCTCGGAGGTATTCTTAAGAAGCAAGATTCCAAGCGCCGGTTAGAGGGACGATCCAAGGAGTTCTTTGATGCAAAGCGTCCACAGATTGAAAAGTACGAAGCCTTCTGCGAATCACTGGGACACGAACCGGCAGATGTAGCGCTGGCTTGGTTACTGGCGCAACCAGCAGTTGCCGCCCCAATCATTGGTCCACGTACTCAAGATCAGTTGGTGCGTTCACTCAAGGCTCTGGAAGTATCACTTTCTGCAGCGGATCTGGCGACGCTGGATGAAATATTCCCGGGCTATAAAACATCTCCGGAAGATTACGCCTGGTAAATAGTGTCTCCCACGCTGATCGATCCCGGGGTCAAGCAAAATCCGTAAACTCCAAAGTTGAAGCCGAGGCCGAATTCAGATTCCTGACGGCCGCGGTAATCCTTAATTAATTTCAGGACTTTAAGGTCCACAACACCAGTATCTGGGTTGCGCGTAGTTGCCACGCACCGTTGCACGGGAGGGCCGCCACGGATGACCGCACTTCCGATTGTAAATTCTTGATCGAGCCAGGTGTCCTCTTCGTGGGCATCTGCCCCGGAAATCTCAATATTCATGCGGAATCGACGTGGATCTAACTCTGCGATGTCGGCAGATTCTTGAAGAGCTTGAATGGAACGAGAACTAATAAGTGAAAGGCGACCGACGTCAGTCCCAGAGCGATCAGGTCCAGCCTTGATCATCTTTACCGGGCGGCCGAGTCTTTGCGAGAAGAGCTGATCCCACGGTCCAAGAACTTCGTGACCGGCAACGTCCCACATTGTGAAGAAGTTTCCCGAGGTGGCTTCACCCAGTCGAACTTCGTCTTCGCGGAGGAGCTCGCCGTTTTCGTAAAGCGCGAGCGTCTGCTTTGATTGATCATAGGAGGCCGAGAAGCCGGGAAGTTCGCCGGTCTTTGAAGTAGAAAACATAGAAC
>CAIKID010000220.1 GCA_903827345.1 uncultured Actinomycetes bacterium
CAATCGTTCGTGCCACCGTACTCGCGCCAGCAGAATTCATCGGAACTATCATGGAACTCTGCCAAGAGCGCCGCGGCACTCTGCTCGGAATGGATTACCTTTCTGAAGATCGCGTTGAGATTCGCTACACCTTGCCGCTCGCCGAAATTGTCTTTGACTTCTTTGATCAACTTAAGAGCCGCACGCGCGGATACGCCTCACTCGACTACGAGCCAATCGGGGAAGCTGAAGGCGATCTAGTAAAGGTCGATATCTTGTTGCAGGGCGAGAAGGTCGATGCCTTTAGTGCAATCGTTCACAAAGATAAGGCTTATACCTACGGAACGATGATGACCGGTAAGTTGCGCGAGTTAATTCCAAGGCAACAGTTCGAAATTCCTATTCAGGCTGCCATCGGTGGACGCATCATCGCCCGCGAAAGTATCCGCGCCATTCGAAAAGATGTTCTTGCTAAGTGTTACGGCGGAGATATCTCCCGTAAGCGCAAACTCCTCGAATAGCAGAAAGAGGGCAAGAAGCGCATGAAGATGGTCGGACGCGTTGAAGTTCCGCAAGAGGCTTTCGTCGCCGCACTAACAACCGATGCCGACATCGATAAGGCGAAGGCAAAAGCTAAAGAGCGCGAATGAGTACGCTCGCCTTTTATGTACATATTCCGTATTGCGTAAGGCGCTGTGGTTACTGCGACTTCAACACATATACACCCGGAGAGCTGTCGATCACCAATGATTTTTCGGTCACTTCACGGAGCTATATCGACCTCCTTCTTCGTGAGATTGAATATGCGCGGGAAATTTCAACCGCGACAGTAGTTCCCACTATTTTCTTCGGCGGCGGAACACCGACTCTGATGGAGAGCAAAGATCTGGGACGGGTCATCGCATCGATTGGGTCGCACTTCGAATTAGCAGAAGATGCAGAGATTACGACCGAGGCAAATCCAGATACCGTCACCAAAGAGAAGTTGTATGACCTGCGCGCGGCGGGATTCAACCGCATCTCATTCGGAATGCAATCAGCGGTTCCACATGTCTTGGCGGCGCTCGATCGCACTCACAATCCGGAGAATGTTGTTAAAGCAACAACCTGGGCACGCGAAGTGGGTTTTGATGAAGTGAGCGTCGATCTGATTTACGGCACCGCGGGGGAGTCGATCTCCGATTGGGAGACCACCCTCGATACCGCGTTATCGCTACCGATAACCCACATCTCTGCTTACGCCTTGATCGTCGAAAGCGGCACCAAGTTAGGTGCACAAGTAAAACGCGGCGAAGTTGTGATGCCAGATGATGATCAGACCGCTGATAAATACTTAATGGCCGATGAAAAGTTCACAGCGGCAGGATTTGATTGGTATGAACTCAGCAACTGGTCAAAGCCAGGTTCTGCATGTCGCCACAATATTGCGTATTGGAATGGCGATAACTGGTGGGGCGCTGGCGCCGGTGCGCATTCGCATATTGATGGGCGCAGATTTTGGAATGTGAAACATCCAGCTGCTTATACGCAGAAGGTGATTGAATCTGGGAATCCCATGCAGGAGCAAGAGATTTTGACAGCCGATGAAGCGCGCAGCGAAGAGATCATGTTGCAGATCCGATTGGCTACCGGAATACCCCTATCTTCACTTTCTCCGAACGAGCAGCGTTCACTCCCAGGATTCTTGGCAGATGGCTACCTGCTTGGCCCCGCCTGGGAGGGCGGCTCGGTCATTTTGAGCCAGACCGGGCGACTTATCGCCGATCGCATCGTGCGCGAAATCCTGTTGTAGTAGATTTAGGAAACCATGCAAGAACGCCAGCTAGAAATACTTCGTGCCATCGTGGATGAGTATGTCGCGACCCAAGAACCCGTAGGTTCAAAGGTAATTGCAGAGCGCCATCCACTGGGAGTTTCTCCGGCAACCATTCGTAACGATATGGCGATTCTCGAAGATGCTGGTTTAATCACGCAGCCACATACCAGCGCTGGTCGCATTCCTACCAACACGGGCTATCGCCTCTTCGTTGATAAGTTGGCAGAGGTTAAGCCACTATCTACCGCCGAGCGGCGCGCCATAGAGACATTTCTATCTAGTTCGCATGATCGCGAAGACCTCTTTATACGCACCGCTAAACTCTTGGCGCAGTTGACCAAACAAGTTGCCGTTATTCAGTATCCCGATGAGAATAAAGTTGTTTTAGCTGGAATTGCGAATTTGGCCCAGGGGAGCGCGCAGGAGAGCGCGGCCTCGATATTTCCTATCCTAGAAGCCCTGGAAGAGCAGGTGATTCTGCTTCGCTTGCTGGCAGATGCGAACCAGATCGTTCAGGTCAGAATTGGGGATGAGCAATCGGAGAAAAGTCTACAAACGACCTCTTTAATTAGCGTTGGCTATGGAATTGAAGGACAATCCACGGGTGCGTTGGGAATTATTGGCCCAACCCGAATGGATTACGCCCAGACCATGGCGACGGTAAATGCCGTTGCACGATATATCGGAACTTTTCTAGGGGGAACAACGATTGGCTGATCTTTACGCAACCCTTGGGGTGCATCGCGATTCCTCATTCGATGAAATTAAGAAGGCCTATCGCAAATTGGCGCGCGAGTATCACCCTGATGTAAATCCTGATCCAACGGTCAAAGATAAATTTAAAGATATCACCGCCGCTTATGAGGTCTTAAGTGACGCGACCAAACGGCAGAAGTACGACCTGGGTGGAGATCCCTTCTCGCAATTTAGTGGTGGCGGAGCCCAGAACTTTGGCTTCGGCGACATCATGGATGCCTTCTTCGGTGGCGGTGGTTCGCGTGGTCCACGTTCACGTGCGCGTGCTGGTCAAGATGCCCTGATCGGCGTCGAACTCACGCTAGAAGAAGTCTGCTTCGGAGTAGAGCGCGAACTCAATGTTGAAACGGCGGTACGTTGTGACAAGTGCGGCGGAACTGGATGCGCTGATAATTCCAAGCCGCAGACCTGCGGCATTTGTAAAGGTCGCGGCGAGATTCAACAGGTAACCCGCTCGTTTATCGGAAATGTTATGACGAGTCGCCCCTGCAATAATTGCAGTGGTTATGGCTCGGTTATTCCAACTCCCTGTGGCGAGTGCGCGGGAGATGGCCGAGTCCGTTCTCGTCGCACAATAAATGTAAAGATTCCCGCTGGCGTTGAAGGCGGAAATCGCATTCATCTTGCGGGCCAAGGTG
>CAIKID010000221.1 GCA_903827345.1 uncultured Actinomycetes bacterium
TGCTGGGTCTGATGCAGCTTTTGCACCAGCGGACTTGGTTGCTGGAATAAATCCACCGGCTGCTACCAAGAACTTAGCGTAATTAGCAGGCTCGTAGATGAAGTCCATCCACTTTTGAATAGCAGCCTGGTTGCCGTTCTTGCTATAAGCGGTGAAGTAATCCTGGACACCGAGTGTTACTGGCTTGTGGCCAGCATTTGAAACGAATGAACCTGTACCAACGTTGATCTTTGAACCACCGTTAGCTGTAAGCCAACTTCCGAGGAAGACAGAACCGTTGATGAAGACAGCCTTGCCAGCCGCGAAGAGTGCTTGAGCACATGCTGTGCGATCGCACTTATCTGGATTTGGCTCGGTGTAACCCTTTTTCACGAGGGACTTGATATAAGTTGCAGTTGCAATGTTCGCAGATGAATCAAGAACCCATGCCTTGGTTGCATAGTTGTAATAAGTTCCGCCGTTGCCGCCGGACCAAATGTTGAACTCTGCTTGTGCTTCCTCTGGTCCAAGCGGAATTGCGTATCCGTAGATGCCCTTCAACTTGCGATGGATGATTCCAAGATCAGTGGTGAGTGCTAACCATGATGTTGGAAGTTTTGTGATTCCAGCCTTAGCCAAGAGATCCTTGTTGTAGAACAAGGCACGAGCTGAAGCTAGATCAGGTAGTGCATAAACAACTCCGTTGTACTTAGAGTTATTTAAGAATGTTGGAAGGATGTCAGCCAAAGTAGCTGCTGAAACAATCTTCGAAGCGGGATAAAGGAGACCAGCAGCTGCAGGAGCCGAATAGTCACCCTTGTTAACAACATCTGGTGTCTGTCCGCTAGCAATTTGAGTTGCTACATATTGATCAATGTCGTTCCAGCTCTTCACGATTACATTGACCGTGATATCTGGGTTAGCGGCATGGAAGCGGGTAGCGAAGTCGGTCCATTGATCCTGCTGGGTATGTCCGTCGCCAGGGTAATCGGCGGCGATCATGGTGAGGGTTGTTGCAGCATGTGAGGGGGTAACCCCTACAGCCATAGTTACAGCGAGAGTCAGGGCAGATACAACTGCCGCTCCGCGTGTCATTCTCTTCATCTAGTACTTCCTTTGCCTATAGGCCCGGCGGTATCCGGGTTATGGTTAGGTTGGAGTGACGTTTTGCGTCCATGGAGAGCTCCGACCTAACGGTGTGCACACTTCACTACCTTCTAGGGCCTAAGTCAAGCACTTCTGCATAAATTTGTTGTTATAAAGCGAAAATTGGCAAAATCGCTCAAATTTTCTTGACTTGATGGGTTATATACCCTTACCGTGCGGACATGAAGAGTGATATTCAGTTCTACGCCGACAGCGAGATCGATAGCCAACCGGAAATATGGCGGGAAACCGCTCGTTTTGCCCCCACGGTGGCCCATCTCCTGCCCCAGCCCGGCGAAC
Source organism: uncultured Actinomycetes bacterium (assembly GCA_903827345.1). GTDB lineage: Bacteria > Actinomycetota > Actinomycetes > Nanopelagicales > Nanopelagicaceae > PALSA-747. The sequence continues at coordinate 1,426 of CAIKID010000221.1, forward strand.
GTGTGGCCGTTGTTGGGTGTGGCAGCTCTTGGTTTATGTCCCAAGCCTATGCCAGTCTGCGCGAAGCTGCTGGCCAGGGTGAATCTCACTATTTCACGGCATCTGAGTACATCTACAGCCGCAATTACGACCGCGTTGTAGCCATCACTCGTAGCGGAACGACGACCGAGACCGTGGGACTCCTACGAAATTTGCAGGGGAAGGTGCCAACGGTTGTTTTGACTGCAGTCGATGGATCTCCAGTCACAGAATTTGCCTCCGACTCAATCGTTATGGGTTTTGCCGATGAGCAGTCGGTTGTTCAGACCCGTTGGGCTACTGCTGCGCTCGGGCTCCTGCGCACCCCGCTCGGTATTGATCTCAATGCGCTCGCTCTGGAAGCAGAAATCGCGCTTGCCGAAGATCTTGGCGACCTGCCACATATGGATGAAATCACCTACATCGGAACCGGTTGGACGATTGGGCTCGCATCTGAGGCCGCTCTCAAAACCCGCGAGGCGGCACAGTTTTGGGCTGAGGCTTATCCCGCTATGGATTATCGTCACGGACCGTTAGCGATATCGCAACCAGGAAGAGCAGTTTGGGCATTCGGAGAGATTGAGCCTGCGCTTATTGCAGATATTGCGCAGACCGGTGCCACATTTGAATCAAGCACGCTCGATCCAATGGCTCACCTCATTAAGGCACAGCGGCTCGCTATTGCGCTTGCTCGCGTCAAGGGTTTAAATCCGGACTCACCTCGCAATCTCTCACGCTCTATTATCTTGAATTAATCGGATTGCACTCAATCTCAACTAAAGTGTGCAGATGAAATATGTCGCTGCAATTGATGTTGGCGGCACCTCGATTAAAGCCGCTCTTGTATCGCAGACGCTCGAGGTAATTACTACCACCACAGCTCCTACCCCCCAAGAAGATCCCACGGGTCATAAGACTGCTCAAGCGCTCGCTGCCATCGTGAAGGAACTCGAGCAGAATCATCATGTCAGTGCCGTGGGGTTTGCAGTACCCGGTGCGCTAGATGAGGCGCAAGGAATAAGTCGCTGGACCGGAAATCTTGGCTGGAAAGATCTTCCCATCAAAGAGTTGGTAGCCAAAGAGGTAAATCTTCCCGTTGCATTTGGCCATGATGTGCGCAGTGGCGCCATCGCAGAATTGCGCAGCGGCGCGGCTAAAGATTTTCAACAGGCCATCTTTATTCCGATAGGCACGGGAATTGCTGCTGCACTTATTATTGACGGCAAGATCCGAAGCAGCGATGGCTATGCAGGAGAGATTGGCCATCTCAATGTTGGTCATGATATTCCCTGCGTATGCGGGTTATCTGGATGTTTAGAAACAATCTCGTCAGCGGCAGCAATAACGCGCGAATACGAAAAGAGAACGGGATATCAAGTAACGTCAAAAGAAATTTTGGGGCGTATTAGGAGTGATGATCACGCCTGGCAAGTCTGGGAACAAGCAGTCGCCTACCTTGCGGTGGCGCTAGAAGATCTCATCACAATATTGGCTCCAGAAGCAATTATCTTTGGCGGTGGATTGTCACAAGCGGGCGCTGCACTTATAGAACCTCTGCAAACAATCTTGAATGAAAGATTGACCTTCCAACGGATGCCGCAGTTACTTATTGCCCATTACGGGGTCAATGCTGGGACAATTGGATGCGCGATAATGGCACTGGACCTTCTATCGAAAGAGACGGCATGACTACCGGCTTTACGGACATCCACTGCCATGGCGGTGGTGGGTATAGTTTTGGCGATCCCAACCCCGAGCACATTATGAAAGTGTTGGCGACACATCGCGAGCATGGAACCACCACACAAATTGCAAGTTTGGTTACTGAGCCATTGGATGTGCTGAAATCTCAGATCAAGAACCTGATTCCCTTTGCTCTCGAGGGAGGCATTGCGGGAATTCATTTGGAGGGACCATATCTATCAAGTGCTAAATGCGGTGCTCATGATCCGGAATTACTTCGCGAACCAAAGTTAGATGAGATCAAAGAATTGATTGACGCTGGCCAAGGTCATATAAGAATGGTGACGATCGCCCCCGAATTACCTGGCGCCCTCGCCGCGATCGAACTTCTTAGAGATCTTGGAGTGACAGTTGCCATAGGTCACAGCAACGCTACTGCAGCAGAAGCCACCTCGGCGATATCGGCCGGCGCAACCGTAGTTACTCATATGTTTAATGGCCTCCCAGGGTTGGACCACCGCAGCGGCACGATTACAAATGCGCTACTCATTAACCCAGATATTTACTTTGAGCTCATTTTAGATGGAGTGCATGTCACTCATTCAGCAGTCGAGCTCTTGCTTCAATTAGCTCCCGGTCGAATTATTCTTGTCACCGATGCGATGGCTGCAGCAGGTGGCAGCGATGGCGACTACACAATTGGTGATTTGGCGGTGCAGGTAGAAAATGGCGTCGCTACTCTAGCCTCTAATGGTTCTCTAGCCGGAAGTACTCTGACGATGGATGCGGCATATAATCGTTTTGTTAATGAATTTGGAGTTTCACCACAGGCCGCTCAATCTGCAGCCATCGACCTAGGAAAGAAGGCACTTGGAATATGAGCGCGCTACGTTGGGGTTTCTTAAGTGCAGGTGGCATCGCTACTGCAGTTGCGGATGATTTTCGAATTGCCGGAATAAATATTCAAGCGGTCGGTGCTAGGGAATTAGCAAAGGCCAATGAGTTTGCGGATAAGTTTGGAATCCCCAATCGCCATCAGGGCTATGACGCGCTCGTCAATGATCCCGAAGTCGACGCCGTCTACATCTCGACGCCACACCCTTGGCATCACCAACATGCTCTACTGGCTCTCAACGCGGGTAAACATGTTCTACTTGAGAAGCCTTTTACCATCAACGCTCGCGAAGCCCAAGACATTAAAGAGTTGGCCGCCGCCAAGAAACTATTCGTTCTAGAGGCAATGTGGACGCGTTTTCTCCCATCTATGGATGCCATCTTCGCAGTCATTAATTCCGGGGCACTCGGTGAAATTAGGTTAGTAACAGCCGACCACAGCCAGTATTTGCCGCATGTTCCCCGCCTCTGGGAGCCAGAGTTAGGTGGAGGAGCGCTCTTGGATTTAGGGATTTATCCGGTCTCTTTTGCGGTACGAGTTCTCGGTTTTCCAAAGACTGTTACGGCGAAGGCAACTCTCACGGGTCAGAAAGTGGATGAGACGACATCTCTCATCTTTGAATATACGAATGGAGCCCAGGCCTCATTAACCACGTGTATGTCAGCAGCAGGTCCTGTAACCGCAACGGTCGTTGGAACCCTCGGTCGCATTGAAATTGACGCACCTTTCTACAACCAGACCTCTTTTAGAGTCTTCAATCAAGGTGGCGAAGTTATTCAAAGCTATGACGAGAAGATAAAGGGCATTGGCCGGCAGTATCAAGGTCTGCATTTAGAGATGTGCGTAGCAGCAGGGCTCATTGAAAGCCCAATCTTGAGCGTCACTGAAAGCGTTGCAATTATGCAGGTTATGGATGCGCTTCGCGCTCAGATCGGTGTTAAGTACCCTACTGAATAACTCAGTCGCGAAATGCGGGTTGATCGACTAGCTCGCCCTCGATCGGTCCATCAGGTGGGCAACTGGCATTGAGTTCGGCAATCTCGGCGGTGCTGAGTTGAATACTCGCTCCGGTGAGTGAATCCAAAATTGAAGCAGCTTTAGATGCTCCAGGAATTGGAATACAAGTTGGAAACTGCGAGAGATGCCATGCAAGTGTCAGGGCATAGGCAGACACACCCTTCGCTTTTGCAATTCGATCAAACGCCCCGAATTCTCCAGTCGCAATCTTCTCGAAGTTAGATCCTCCACCAA
>CAIKID010000222.1 GCA_903827345.1 uncultured Actinomycetes bacterium
GCGCCGGCTTTCTGAAATGGATGAGAAGCGGGTGTGATTACATCGTCATTCCAGGATTTGGCATTGGCAATATTTTCCGCGACCGTGTGGCCAGAGACGGTGATCTGATCAGTATGTAATAGGCCCTCTATTTCCTTCATGACTGCTGGTAACCCACCAGCGTCGAAGAACTCTTCCATCAAATATTTGCCCGATGGCTGCAGATTTACCAGAACAGGCACATCACGGGCTAAGCGATCAAAATCTTCTAGTTCTAACTTGACCCCAATGCGACCGGCAATTGCCAGTAAATGGACCACGGCATTAGTGGATCCACCAATAGCGGCGTTAACTTTGATGGCATTTTCAAAGGCTTCGCGCGTCAGGATCTTGGAGAGGCGCTGATCTTCGTGGACCATCTGAACTATCCGGCGTCCTGCCTCATGTGAAGTGGAGTATCGACGAGCGTCAACTGCTGGGATTGCGGCACTTCCAGGCAACTGGACCCCGAGGGCCTCAGTCACGCAGGCCATCGTTGAAGCGGTTCCCATAGTCATGCAACTTCCATTAGAGCGGGCCGAGCAACTTTCCATGGCAAAGAACTCTTCAATCGTGATCTTGCCGGCACGCAACTCTTCGCTATATTTCCAAACAGCGGTACCAGAGCCAATATTCTTTCCTTGAAAACGGCCATTGAGCATAGGTCCGCCTGTGATCATAAGGGTGGGGAGATCTACGCTCGCGGCTCCCATAAGTAGACCCGGCGGCGTTTTATCGCATCCCGCCAGCAAGACAACAGCATCTAGCGGGTTGGCACGGATCAATTCTTCGGCTTCCATAGCCAATAAATTTCGATACAACATTGTCGTGGGGCGCATAATCGGCTCACCCAAGGACATTGCTGGGAATTCCAATGGAAATCCGCCAGCCTCCCAAACTCCGCGTTTTACCGCTTCTGCCACGCGATCGAGGTGTCCATTGCAGGGATTTAGCTCTGACCAGGTGGTTGCAATTCCAATTACAGGCTTGCCGACGAAAACATCGGGAGCGTAGCCCTGATTTCGTAGGCGCTCGCGATAAATAAATCCATGCTTATCTTTGAGTGCAAACCAGTTTTCGCTACGACGGGCAAATATTTCTTCGGTCATAGTTGTACCCTAGCAATTAATTTTTCTTTATCAAGACGTTAACTTGATCGATGATCCAAGAGCGCAGGGTGTAGCTAGCGTCGACCATCTTCGCGTGATTAATGAAACCGTGGATTTGCCCCTCAAAATTTCTATTTGTCACTTTATTTCCTGCCTCCCTCAGCGCCGCGGCATACGTAAGTCCATCGTCGCGAAGAACATCAAATTCTGCTGTAGGAATAATTGCCGGCGCTAGATTACTTAGGTCGGTAGCTGTTCCAGGGACTGCATATGGATTTGTCACATCATTGGGGTTCAAATATTGGTTCCAAAACCAGATCATTCCACGGCGGCGTAACCCATAATCCTCCGAGTTGGTCAGATATGAATCGGTATCGAAATTTAATTGCGTGGCCGGGTAGATGAGCAATTGGTAAGCGAGCTTAACCTTTTGATCTCGGGCTCTCAGTGCAACTCCTGCGGCTAGGTTGCCTCCCGCGCTATCTCCTCCTACTCCTATCAGCGCTGAATCAATATTTAGTTTTGCAGCATTCGCAAAGAGCCATTCCACCCCGGCATAACAGTCATCATGTGGGATCGGGAATTTATGTTCGGGTGATTTCTGATAATTGACCGAAAGAACTATGGAGTGCGTCCTGTCAGCAAAATCGATAAGTTGTGCGTCATTTCGATCGATATGCCCTAAAACCCAACCTCCACCATGAAAATAAACGAATCCGCCGTAAGGACCAGGTGATTTCGGAGTGTAGATCCGCACAGCTACATCTGCCGTTGGAGTAGTTATAAAACGATGACTTATAACCGCCCCATCGCCGAGCGGCCCAGCCATATCAAGTCCCTCATGGCCATTGAATCTAGCGGCAATCCCTAATTCAGAGACATCTGGCAGATTTAACCCAGATTGATACGCCAAGTAAACCTCTACTTGTGGGTCCAAAGCCATTAGATCACCGCCATGACGGTGGGGTTCTCTTTAGGGTGAATAGCGGAGGTGGTGATCAAATAAGTTGTTGGGACTTTTACCATGTCGGAACACTATCTCGTGCCTTGAGAAAATGGCGCGGAAAGCGAGAAGCGCGGACTCGCTAGCCAAAGATAAACTCTTCCTAGATAATGGCCAAATGGTTGATTCGAGTGTGACGCAGTTGCTCAATGAGCAGACCGCCATACCGTATTTACTAGGTAGAGGAGTTATACAAGATGATGCTGTTGTCGAGACATTGGCTGGCGGCGTTTCTAATATTGTCTTGGCGATTCACAATGATCACAGTGATTTAGTTCTGAAACAGGCCTTACCCCAATTAAAAACTGAAAGATTGTGGTTTGCTGATCAAGCGCGTGCAATCACAGAAGCCCTAGGAATTGAAATTTTGCATTCCATCACGCCCCATAACGTTCCCGAGTTAGTTGACGTTGACCCAATTAGATTTACATTAACGATGAAGCGATCGCCACGAAGTTATTTGGTTTGGAAATCGGAGCTACTAGAAGGAAACATCAGCTGGCAGGTTGGCGCAGAACTTGGAAAAATATTGGCTACTTGGCATAACTTCGGTTTCGATAACCCAGAAGTTCAAGCTAAATTTCCCGCGAACGATCTCTTTGAACAACTCAGAATATGGCCGTTTTATCGGGTAATTCAAGATAAATATCCGGATTTTCACGAGCGAATTGGTTTGATGATTTCAGAAATTGAAGATGAAAAGTTAACTCTGGTCCATGGTGATTTTTCGCCGAAGAATATCTTGGTGAATAATGAGGATGAGACCATTGTTCTTGACTTTGAAGTCATGCACGTAGGTAATCCAGTATTCGATTTAGGTTTCCTCATAGCGCATCTGGTTTGTAAAGCGATTAGAGCAGATTTGAGAAGCGACAAAAATGCTTTCCGAGATACAGCACAGGCATTCCTCAATGCATATGAGGCCCAATCGCGAAATCCAATCTCCGTAAGCTTGCCAAACCACATCGCAATCATTGCGCTGGCTCGTGTAGATGGAGTCTCGCCAGTAAATTACCTCACACCAGCGCAGCAAGAAGAACTCAGGAGCGCCATGAAGGCTATATTATCTGGCGAATCAACTGAGTTAATGGAGCTCTTCCCGTGAATATAGAAAAACTTTTCGGTTACCAAGTATTGGATTCCAGGGGAAGACCTACCGTCGCTGCGACCCTTCTATTATCAGATGGCACGA
>CAIKID010000223.1 GCA_903827345.1 uncultured Actinomycetes bacterium
GTGGACTTTCCTGCACCAGATGGTCCAACGATTGCCAGACGAGTTCCTGGTTTGACGAGGAAAGAGATGCCTTTTAAGACATCGCGTCCACTCTTGTATCCATAACGAATATCATCACCCTTAACTTCAAAGCCCATGGGATCTGAATCCCTTATCTCTCGCTCTTCTACTTCATGAATTCCTAGAAGTCGTGAGAGTGAAGCCTTGCCGCCTTGAAGTTCATCGATCCACCTCAGAAGTCCTTCCAGAGGATCGATCATCATCTGCGAGTAGAGCAAACAGGTAGTTATCTGCGCAATGGTGAGGGTGCCGAGGTTGTAGTAATGCGAGCCCACGAGAAGAACAACAGCAAGTGGGAAGATGTAACTGGTTTCAACAAAAGGAAACCACTGGCATCGCAAACGAAGCGTGTATCGCTCCCACTCAATCCAACGAGAAAGGGCAGCGTCGCTACGCTCTATGCGATCATCGCCTAAGCGCAGCGCATCAATGGTGCGTCCAGATTCTGCGCTCTCAACCAGGATGGAATTCATAAGCGCATAGGACGATGCTTCCGTCCTGTATGCCTGAGGAGAACGGCGCAGGTAACGTCGTGTTACAACGAAGATGGAGGGCATTCCAATCAGAACCGCTGCGACAAAGATTGGTGCAGTAAGGCCGATAGCCACCAAAATACTGGTTAGAGAGACGAGACAAATCGTGATGATGGGGACCGCATCACGGACCGCCCATTGAATGTGGTCGATATCTGTTGTCGTTCTGCTGAGAAGTTCGCCGCTGCCGGCTCTTTCAACGACATTTGGTGGCAACTCGACGACGCGTTCGAGAAATCTTTCGCGAAGGGATGAAAGAACAAACTCGCCAAGAATAGATGCCTTAACGCGAGTCCAGTATGCAAAGAGAGTCTGCACGGCCAAAGCGCTGCCGGCGATAAAAACGGTTAAGAGAATGTGTGCGTGCTTTGGGTCAGTACTAAGTTTTCCTAAGAGGTTTCCAAAGACGCGTGGGGATACAAGAGCGCATCCAGCTGTGATGAGTTGCAGCGCCGCAACAAGGTAAAAACCGTGTCGGTGTTTTTTAACTAAGGTCAACATCTCTCGGTTTACTGTCTTTGCGCTTGCTATAGGAAGGCGCGAGGATGCCCGTCCTAAGCCGAAATCTTTGGGAACACGTTGAGATCGCTTCGGAGGTGAAGGAAAGGCGCTAGGAGGCAGGTAGCGCTCTTGAGCAATTTTGCCTTTCATGCGCCCCTCGTAACAAGATCTCGGTACATCTGCGAACTCTCGAGCAACTCTGAATGGTCGCCTTCACTTTGGGTTTTTCCGCCCACAAGGAGCACTACTCGATCTGCTCTATCGAGGATGAGCGGAGAATTAGTAAAGACAACAGTTGTTCGCTCTTGCCTCATCTGGGCCATTCGCGATGCGATTCGAGATTCGGTGTGGGCATCCACGGCGCTGGTGGGATCATCAAGTATGACGATCGGAGCATCTACGTAAAGTGTTCGAGCTAGTGAAAGTCTCTGCCTCTGCCCGCCGCTTAAGGTGCGGCCACGTTCGACAACTTCGGCTCCCATGCCTTCACCCTCTAGAGAATCGAGAATATCTTGGGAACTCGCGGCTTGCATGGCATCGTCAATACTTAGTCGCCCTGAATTTTCGACTGAAAAAATCGAACCGATTGTGCCCGACAATATTGCTGGATCTTTCTCTTGTGAATAGATAGCCCTTCGAATCGACTCTCTCGTGAAAGTAGTCAAGGGAAGATGGCCGAGGTACACCTGGTCGGCATCGACATATCCACCCAATCGATCGCACAGCTCATCGGCCAGTTGAGGGTCGTCGCTAACGATCGCGAGAAATTCCTGCGGGTTAATTGTTAGACCAGACTTTCCGTCATGCAAAATCGAACGAGTATCAGGTGATTCATTGTTTCCCCAACGATTGATCGTAGTAATCGAGAGCAAATTGATCACTCGGCGCGCTGAAACGCTGGCAGAAGTTAAGCGTTGGGCGCTCTCAGTAAGGACTTTCAATGGACGGACGAGAAAGGCGCTGTATCCATAAAACGAAAGCAGTGCGCCAATTTTAAGGTCTCCGGATGCGACAAGATTGCCACCAATGTAGATGACACCCAAGATGAGTGCGCCGGGCAAGATGACTTGCAAACCTTCCAGGAAGGATCGCATTCGCGCTGTGCAAACTGCAGCAGCCCGAACCTCTTGTGAGGCTGACTTAAAGCGAGCGATGAATGCGTCCTCGCCACCAATGCCGCGCAGCACTCGAAGTCCAGCAACGGTATCTGCAGCGAGGTTGGAGGCATCGCTGAGTTTCTTGCGCTGGAAAGCTTCCCTGGTTTGAAGCGGTTTAATAATTGGGGCGATGCCAAGACTCATGAGCGGAACGCCCAGAACAACCAGCCAACCAATTGTTGGTGATGACTTAATAAGAATGACCGAGACAAATATGAAGGAGATAATCGCTCCTGTTAATCGTGGAATCATGTCGAATGCTCGCGCAACGCGTTCGACATCGTTGCTATTGACCGATACCACTTCACCCGTCGACACGAGTCGGGGGAGATCAGCCCCGAGTGATGCAGCTTTGCGAGTAATAATCTGCTGAAGTCGTGTGGCGCATACGATCCAACCTCCGAGAGCTCTTCGATGTCTGAGAACACCGGCAAGTGATTGCACGGCACCCACGAAA
>CAIKID010000224.1 GCA_903827345.1 uncultured Actinomycetes bacterium
CTTCGATCTGGCCCTTCTCGGAGAGGCGAACATCGACCCATCCCGTAAAGAGGTTCTTGGCATTCCATTCGGATTCGCCATGTCGAAGCAAGATCAATTGTGCGGTCATTGCGCCAGTTTAATAGAAGTTTCTTCCCCCCGAGACAATACCCAGTCGTATACATCTAACGTTCGTCGCGCCGTTGATTCCCAGCCAAAATTAGCGGCATGCGAGATCGCGCCAAGTGAGAGAGTGATTCGCCGTGCTGGATCGGCGAGCAATCGAGAAATAACTGCAGACCAGGCACGTGGATCATGTCCATCGACCAATGAACCAGATATTCCATCCGCAACCGCGGTACGCAGACCACCGATAGCCGTTGCAACAACCGGGGTTCCGCAAGCCTGAGCTTCCAGAGCCACCAAACCAAAACTTTCTGAGTAACTTGGAACGCAGACCAGATCTGAAGCGCGATACCAATCGGGAAGATCTTCGCGAGCGATTGGTGGCATAAAGTGAATGACATCATCGACACCTAAGAATTTCGCAAGATCTTTTAGTCGTTCGGGCTCGGCAGATCCAGCGCCGGAGGCGCCGCCGATAATGACCAGGGCTAACTTCGCACGCATATGTGGACTATGAGTAAGCATCTCTGCAACCGCTCGAACTAATACCTCGGGACCCTTATGCGGTTGAACTCGACCGACAAAGGTAATCATCTGGGCATCGGGTGCAATATCCAACTTAACGCGCGCTGCGGCCTTACCGGCACCGACCGTGAAGCGCTTTAAGTCCACTCCAGGAGCGACGACGAAAACGGTATCGGGGCAAGCTCCGTAAAGTGAAACCAGGCTGGCCGCTTCGGAATCAGTATTAGCGATCAGCGCTGCTGCGTTCTTTACAATCTGCTCTTCGCCGATGGCGCGGATTTCTGGTTCGGGACTCTCTTGATCAGCCATATGCAAATTCTTGACGCGCGCCATTGTGTGCATCGTGTGCACCAGCGGGATCGAAGTGCGCTCAGAGAGCATCCAACCAAGTTGTCCGCTAATCCAATAATGTGAATGCAAAATCTTGTAGTAATTCTTGGGAAGCGAGTTGAAGACTTCCATAACGCCATGGGTAAGAGCTCCCATCTGCGTGGGCAGCTCCTCTTTTGTTAAGCCCTTAAATGGACCGGCCTCGATATGGCGAACTGTTACACCAGGAGCGATCTCAACAATTTTAGGAAGATAGGGATCAGTTGCGCGGGTATAAATATCAACATCTACTCCAGCTGCCGCCATCTTGAGCGCGCTCTCTACAACGTAGATATTCATACCGCCGGCATCCCCGATGCCCGCTTGATCAAGGGGCGAGGTGTGCATCATTAGGGTTGCGATGCGGCCTCTCATGTTAAAAGTCTATAACTGCGTGAGTGAGTTCGATACTCGAATTTCTCCCGTGATATGGGATCCCCCTCGTACCAGCACCGGATCTATGGTTACATCGATATCCCACGCGGCGAGCACTGCTTTCAGGATCGTAGGGAAGGCTCGATCCGATCCATCGCTGACCTTAAAGACGCAGGCACGACCATCAGGGAGCGAGAGAAGCTCAACTGCTTCAGCTCCATCCTTGATAAACAAACCGGGAACGCTCTTCATCAAAGTCGTGGTGAGACGACCGACGCCAGCCACCATTTCCGGATGAGCCAAGCAAGCAGCAATTACCTCTTGATAAACGGGATCACTGCTAGTTCGCATCTTGTGGGCACCAAGCGCAAAATTCTTGGTAGTTATTGCAAAGAGTGGTGCGCCGCAGCCATCGACCGTTGTCGATAGAACTGAATCACCAATCAGAGATTGAATCTCTTGGCGAATGGCAATCTGCAATGGATGCTCGGGATCTAAATAGCTGTCGGTTTCCCAGCCATTAATCACGCAGGTCGCCAGCATGCCGGCATGTTTTCCGCTGCAGCCCTGCGCAATTTGCGAAGGGGGATTTGAACCCCAGCTCTGACGTTCGGCGCGACCAAGTGGAACATCTGGAGTATTGCGAAGATCCATCACGGTAAGTCCAGCGCCGTGCAAGATCGATTCGACAACTGCAAAGTGTTCGGCAGATCCGGAGTGACTCGCACAAACAATTGCCAACTGTTGCGGGTTCAACTTGAGACCATGACGCACCATGGCAGCGGCCTGAAAAGATTTAATCGAAGATCGGGGATACATCGTCGCATCGATATCTCCGATAGCGGCGCGGACCGATCCATCGCTATTGATAAGCGCTAGATGTCCGTTGTGAACTGATTCAACGATTCCCGCGCGCACCAACTCTGCCAACAATGCACCGGTGAAATTGCTCACCGACTATTCCGCTTGTCGTTCCAGCGTTGACCACATGTAGGACTGCAATTCATGGCCATTCATTTCGACATCGTGGGCAAAGAAGAGTTGTCCTTCAACAAGACCGTACAAGCGGGAAGCAGATTCGACAGATTTACCAGAAGGTGAAACGTATCCGCGGTCCAACGCCAATTGAATCTTCGGGCCGTCATAAAGTCCAACCCAACCCTCGCCCCGTCCAGTGTTGTATGCCAGAACAACTTCGAGAACTTTCTTTGGTTTGGGGTGCCAAAATCCAACTTCATTTTCAAAGGGCTCGATGATATTTGCATCATCATCAATCAACCAGGTGCGCGAGTAGTAGTTCAGAAAGTCGCGACCGTCGTGATTAAAGGTAACTTCTTGCGCATATTGAAAAGATGGAATGCCCGGGTATTCGCCATGGCCTTTTCCGCGCCAGGTGCCGATCATCCAAGCCAGCGGATATAAATCCTCGTGCAAGCCTTCGGGAATTGTGAAAACCATTTACTCAGCCCTTTCTTGCCGCCATAGCCGTATTGCGCCACGGATTCCAAAGATAATAAGGAATAAACCAAAGGCGACTGAGCCTGCAATTAACGCTATAGAGCTCACAGTCACCACGTGATAATCGTAACCGTTACGATTGATTTATGAAGAAGTTGGTCGTTAAGGCTATGAGTGGCACTAATGATCCAGAGCGCGCCGCCCAAGCATTTACGGTAGCCGCAACGGCTTTGGCGAGTGGTTTTGCAGTTTCGCTCTGGCTTACCAGCGAAGCATCATATTTTGCGCTCCCTGGACGCTGTGAAGAGTTCGAACTGCCACACTCTGCAGCGCTAGATCAATTGCGCGATGCAATTCTTGCTGGTGGAACCATCACCCTGTGCACGCAGTGCGCGGTCCGCCGCGGAATCACCGAAAATGATCTGCTCCCTGGAATCGCCATTAAAGGCTCAGCCTCATTTATAGAAGAGATTATGGCTGATGGTGTCCAAGTTCTGATCTATTAGATCACTCGGATTATCAATAACGAAAATGCACCGCAGATAAGCCAAGCAGATAGCCCAAAGAGAAGCGGCTTGGATCCAATCGCGCGAATCTGGCGCCACTTCACATTGGTGGCCATCGCAAAGAGACCGGCGGATAAGAGAGCTTTGGAGATATTAATCAAGAGATTCGTGGTTCCGGTTGATAGATGCGCTTGATTGTTGAAGATTGCGATGGCGATAAAGACGAGAATGAATGGTGGCAGCCAGGTTGTGATAGAAAACTTTGAACGCGGTGACGAGCCATCGCTCTGCTTTAGATTGATCAACACCAATAACGGCGCGAGCAAAACCACGCGAGCGAGCTTAGAGATGACCGCGTAAGAAAGCGTCGTGCCTCCCACCACTGACGCGGTTGCAACCACCTGCCCAATGTCATGCACTGCCGCACCGATCCATGCGCCTGTGATGCGATGTGTCAGACCTAAAGCTTTTGCAATGGGTGGAATTGCGAATATCGACAAGGTTCCACACAAAGTGACAATTCCGACGGCATAGGAGATATCTTCACTGCGGCTCTTCTTCGATGCGCCGATTGCCGTGACTGCAGATGCTCCACAAATTGAGAAACCGCCAGCAATAAGCAGAGCTAAATCAGGCGACAACCCGAAATATTGCGCAGCTTTTCGGACAGTAAAGAATGTCAAGATTACGACAGTCAATATTGCGATGAAACCCTTGAGGCCAATCTCAGCAAACTTGTGGAAGGTAATTTGAAAGCCCAGTAGAGCCACTCCGGCTCTTAATAAATGCTTCGCGGAAAAATCCAGGACTGGCTTCGCCCAAGCAATAAAACGCGGAAAGTTAGCGAAAAATAAGCCCGCCAATAAAGCTATAAAGAGCGGGCTTATCGGGA
>CAIKID010000225.1 GCA_903827345.1 uncultured Actinomycetes bacterium
AACGACAAGACCATCGACTGGGTCAACCCATTTACCAAGGCGACCGGTTGCAAGGTCAACGCCAAGACCGCAGGAACTTCCGATGAGATGGTTTCATTGATGAAGACCGGTGGATATGACGGAGTATCAGCATCTGGCGATGCCTCATTGCGTTTGATCTACGGCGGCCAAGTCGCCCCTGTTAATACCGCTCTCGTTCCTAATTACAAGACCATCTCTCCATTCTTGAAGATGGCGCAATGGAACTCTGCTGGCGGAAAGATGTATGGAATCCCTCATGGTTGGGGCGCTAACGTCTTGGCTTACAACGCCGCCAAGGTGAAGAAGCCAACATCGTGGTCAGTTGTCTTTGATGCTAACTCTCCTTATAAGGGTGCAATCACTGCCTACGATTCCCCAATTTATATCGCTGATGCCGCTGTCTATTTGATGGCGACCAAGCCAGCCCTCAAAATCACCAACCCTTACTCACTGGATAAGACACAGCTTGCAGCTGCTGTCGCCTTGCTCAAGGTACAGAAGAAGAACGTTGGCGAATACTGGTCTGACTACACCAAGTCGGTGCAATCCTTCGAGTCATCCAACACTTTGCTGGGATCTTCATGGCAGGTTATCGCCAACACAATCAACGCTGACAAGAAGGTCAAGGTTGCCTCTGTTGTTCCAAAAGAAGGTGCAACTGGTTGGTCTGATACCTGGATGATCTCTTCCAAGGCACAACATCCAAATTGCATGTACCAATGGATGAACTGGATTACCTCACCAACAGTCAATGCTCAAGTAGCAGAATACTTCGGAGAGGCTCCATCACAGACACTCGCTTGTTCACACACCGCCGATAAGGCTTTCTGCACTACCTATCACGCAACAGATGCCACCTATGCCAAGAAAATCTGGTACTGGACGACACCTACAACAAGTTGCCTTGATGGTCGCGGAAATATCTGCACCGACTATGCAGCGTGGACTCAAGCTTGGACATCTATAAAAGGTTAGCCAGGTAACTGGTCCACCATTTAAAAAATAACTGTGAGAAACAACTGCATCAACACCTGGCTCTATCGCCACAAAGGAGCACGGGCGGCGCTTTTACTAGCGTTGCCCGTGCTCTGGTTGGCGGTCGCCTATTTAGGCTCACTCGCAGTAATGCTCGTCTCCAGTCTCTGGAGTGTTGATTCATTCACCGGTAACACGGTCCATTCCTTCTCTTTCACTAACTTCCACACTTTGCTCACGCAGCGCGTCTACGGCACCATCGCCATTCGCTCCATCACTGTTGCGGTGGCTGTGACCGTGATCGATGGACTCCTTGCAATTCCTATCGCGCTCTTCATCTCCAAAGTTCTCAAACCCAAATTTAGAAGCGTTGTCATCGCCCTCGTTCTTGTTCCGCTCTGGGCCAGCTATCTGGTTAAGACTTATGCCTGGCGCAGCATGTTCTCTGATGGGGGAGTCATCTCTTGGGCGCTGAAGCCCTTTGGCATCCACGGCCCCGGCTTTGGTTTAACTGCAACCACCATCACCCTGGCTTACCTGTGGCTGCCCTACATGATCCTTCCCATCTATGCCGGTCTCGATCGCCTTCCCAATACCCTGCTCGAAGCGTCGAGCGACCTAGGCGCATCAGCACGCACCACATTCACTTCAATTATTCTTCCCATTATCTACCCGGCGATCATCGCGGGATCGATCTTCACCTTTTCGCTCTCACTCGGTGATTACATCGTCGTAAAGATCGTAGGCGGCACCACCCAACTAGTCGCCAATGTCATCGCCGACAATGTTGGTACCGCAGGCAACCTTCCATTCGCAGCCGCCATGGCTCTGCTCCCCATCGCCACCATCTTGGGTTACTTATTCGTCGTTCGCCGCTCTGGCGCATTGGAGAACTTCTAATGTACCTATCCCGCCGCGCCAAGATCCTGCTGGCATCACTTACCTTTGGAACGCTCAGTTTTATTTACATCCCACTATTCGTCGTTGCGCTCAACTCCTTTAACCCATCGCGTTCATTCTCGTGGCCACCACAATCACTCTCCACGGTCTGGTGGGGTCGCCTTACCGAAAGCAACGGCGTACTTCCCGCCATCGCTTCCTCAATCAAAGTGGGACTCGGTGCCACCGCAATCGCATTAATCCTGGGCATTTGTATCGCTTTTGCGGTCTCGCGCTATTCCTTCTACGGCAAGAACACACTCTCACTGCTCGTCATATTCCCCATCGCGCTTCCCGGCATCATCACGGGAATTGCTCTCAACACAACATTCCACACCTTCTTAGATCCACTCAACAAACAACTAGCTCTCTGGACCGTTGTAGTCGGTCACGCCACCTTCTGTATCGTGGTTGTTTACAACAATGTCTTAGCCCGTCTGCGTCGCTTGGGCCAAAGTCTCGAAGAAGCATCACAAGATTTGGGCGCCAATATCTTCCAAACTTTTCGTTACATCACCTTCCCACTTGTGCGTTCTGCACTTGTCGCAGGCGGACTACTTGCCTTCGCGCTTGCCTTCGACGAGATCGTCGTGACTACATTTACCGCTGGCCCTGGCACCGAAACCCTGCCGCAGTGGA
>CAIKID010000226.1 GCA_903827345.1 uncultured Actinomycetes bacterium
CCTTCCAATCGAAGGTATTGGGCTGTTTAAACCCAGGTGGGCTGATCCAGCGGAACTGTCGAGAGGGTGGGGAACCCGGGTGTGCTGGGCGCTACGCCCGCACTGACGGCCAGTGAGGCCATGGCAGCCACCATGGCCCCATTGTCGGTACAGAGGAGTGGTGGCGGGGTGCGCAGCTCTACCTGGGCCAGGGCGCAGCGGCGAGTGGCCTCGGCGCGGAGGCGAGAGTTAGCAGCTACCCCGCCGGCGATGATCAGGGAATCGATCCCGGTTTCAGCACTTGCGCGCAAGGCCTTGGTCAGAAGGACATCGACGATCGCCTCTTGAAAGGAGGCAGCGACATCTGCTCTATGCGCCGCTGGAGTCTTTTGTAAGTAACGAGAGACCGCGGTCTTTAAACCACTAAATGAGAAGTTGTAATCCGAACTCTGCAATCCGCGCGGAAAGTCGATCGCGGTGGGATCGCCCGTGAGTGCCAAACGATCGATGGCCGGCCCACCCGGAAAATCCAGTTCGAGGATGCGCGCAATCTTGTCGAATGCCTCTCCGGCTGCATCATCGATAGTTGCCCCTAGAACTTTCACTCCACGCGCCATATCGGTCACTTGAATGATTGAGCTGTGCCCCCCGCTCACAAGTAAACCAATTGCAGGTCGAAGCGGTTTTGATTCATCGAGCGCATCAACCGCCAAATGTGATGAGAGATGGTTAACGCCGTAAATGGGTTTATTGAGGGCGAGGGCCAATCCGTGCGCTGCGCTGGTTCCCACCAAAAGTGCACCGATTAATCCAGGTCCTGCAGTTACCCCGATCGCATCGAGATCGCGGAAAGAAACTTTAGCTTCAAGGAGCGCTTGTCTAATCACAGCGGGCATCGCTTCTAGATGCGCGCGGCTGGCGATTTCAGGAACTACTCCCCCAAATCGTGCATGTTCTTCCACGCTCGAAGCGATCACATTGGCAAGCAGAGTTCTTCCCCGAACAATTCCGACAGCTGTTTCATCGCACGAAGTTTCTATTCCTAGAACTAAAGGTTGGTTACTCATTTGCCCAACTCTTTTCGCATCACGATCGCTGTAAGTCCTGGGCCGTAGTAATCAACGCGCTCAGAGATCTTTCTAAATCCATGAGCTAAATAAAGCGGTTCAGCCTCGAGATTCCCGACTCGCATCTCAAGCATCATGGCATCTACTTTTTGATTGCGCGACCAATCCACCATCCGTTTTAAAAATTCTCGTGCAATTCCGCGACGACGAAATTCCGGTGCAACAGTCAGGGTCAAAATATCTGAGACATCACCAGCGAGCATAATTCCCGCATAACCAACTACTTTGCCCGCAAATTCTGCTACTAAATACTGGCGCCCCTTGCCGGCTAGCTCCTCCTTAAATTGCTCCATGCTCCACGGATCATCGAGGTAGATGGATTTTTCCAGAGCATAAATATCAACAAGATCAATATGAGTCCACGGGCGGAATTTCACACCTTTGGGAGCCGGATACGCATCGGGCTTGCGGATATAGATCGGTTCTTGAATTCCCATAGCCGTAGCAGCGAGCGTCGCAATATCTTGCGCAGTGGGAGGATCGTAGAAAATCGGAAAGGGCACTAGCGCAATCTCTTCGCGCTGGAGCGTTATAGCAGGCGCATACAGTTTTCCCATCGAGTAATGCTCACAGAAGAACTCTCTTCGTCTGGCATCAATTGCAACAACAAATTCTGGTTCGGTGTGAGCCAGCGCCATCGCTGCCAGTGTTGATACTCCAACCCATGGGATTTCACGAGCTAACGCAAATGCCTGTCCAAAGGCGATGCCAACCCGCAATCCGGTAAAGGGGCCAGGTCCCATCGCGATAGCAACAAGATCAATTTCACTCGACGCCTCGAGCAATTGTTCAACCAATGTGGGAAGAACTTCCCCGTGTGCCAACGGATCATCGTGATGTAATTCTTTAATGACCAGGCCATCTCGTACAACTCCAACCGTGGTGCGGTCGGTGGAGGTATCGATTGCCAAAATCGTCGTCATAGTTCAATGCCTTTGATCGTCACCACTCGCTCGTCGGGGTGAGCCCCGAATTCAATATCAATCTCGATAAAGGTATCGCTCAGTCGTTCCACAAATCCTGCACCCCACTCGATGACGGTGACCGATTGCGGAATCCGAAGCTCGAGGTCAAGATCATCAAATACCGCGAGCTCTTGCCCAATCAAGCGATAGGCATCTACATGAACCAATGGAATGCGACCAGGATAGATTTTAGAAATAACAAAAGTTGGAGATGTGACATCGTTAATTCCAAACGCGCGTCCAATGCCACGGGTAAGCGCTGTCTTACCAGCTCCCAATCCACCGTTCAGTAATAGAACAGCACCTGCGTCGAGTTTGCTACCAAGTAGGCATCCCAAATCCTCCATTGCAGCGACGGAGGAGATGATGCGAGTAGCGCCTGACATGGTCAAAGGTTAATAGAAAAGGGCCCTGTGATTTCTCACAAGGCCCTTTTACGCTTAAGTCTTAGCCGAAATTAATCCTCGGCGTAGAACTTTGGAAGTGCGGGAGCAAATTGCAGATCCTTTGTAGTACCACCCATCTTGCGTACTGCAGTGATGAGGGCACCTCCAGAAAGATCCTTGCCATTTGCTGAGGCGTAAGCCAACATATCTGCGACCGCAATGTATTGCTTCACATTGAAGTTACAGTGGTTGGTTCCATTAGCTGCTGCTGTACTCGTGATAGGAGCACCGAGCGCGCTAAACGTTGTGTAGTGAGCAGGAGTCACACCGAAAAGTGCGATCAGGTTATACGCTGGCCGACCCTTACCTAGTGTTGCTGCATGTTCAGCCTGCCATTGCTTGGCATATTGCTGCGCCATGTAGGTCAAATCACCAGCTGGTGTAACAGGATCTGCTACCCCGGTCATAGCGACTGTAGGTACGGTGATCTTGCCTGTCCATTGCGCGAGTGAACGCATCTTTGTAAGCGCCGCTGCGGTAGCAGTAGCACGTGGTGCCTGTGCTAAGTAACCCAAAAGACCTGCAGTGGCAGTAGAACCACTGAGAGCCGCGTTGTAAACGGTAGCTTCTGATGCAACGCGAGCAGCGTAATCAGTCTTCGTATTATCGAAGATCGAGCCACCTGATTGTTGTTCAACATCATAAGTAACAAGAACGGCAAGTGCGGCCGCTGTTGCTCCATTTTCCAAAATCGCTAGCGCAGGACTCGCTGCAGCAGCAAAGGATGTATAGGAGTTGCTATTCACAGATCCGGGACCCGTTGTTGAATCGAAGTGAGCGCTTTGAGTTGGCAATCCAGCCATCAAACCAAGTAGCAGTAGTGCAGAGCGACTCGGAACTTGATCTAAGCCCACGGCGTGAATTGCAGCAGGTGTGGTATCAGGCCAAGCACCTGTCGCCATTCCAGCTTGCAACTTTCCAAGGACTGTAAAGACTTTTCCAAGATCTCCCATTGCTTCTGCATAACCTGCAGCGCCAGCGGAATAATTACCAGCCTTGATGGATGGATCGAAGAAGGTTTTTACTCCCCAGAGGAAATCTCCAGCCATTGTGAGTTCTGCTTCAACGGAAGGTGAAGCAACGCAGAGTGGACCAGCAGCAGAAAGTGCAGCTCCATCCTTCTCGGCGAGAGTCTGGGTGATAAATCCACCAAGAGAAGCGCCCCAAGCGATGACATGAGTCGTGGTCTTGAATTGGGATTTGAAGGTAGTGATCAGTTCTTCATCGGTAGCAACGCCGGAATCAGCGTTCCAACCTTGACGAGCAAATCCAGAACCCATGACAGCAAATCCCTTGCTGAGCAGATACTTGATGACAGAGGTATCTTTTCCAATAACGGGTCCAGGCTCAGGCGTATTTGTGATCTTGTAGCCACCAATAAGCGGCATAGCTGCTGGAATATCCACGTTGTAGCGGTATCCATGCGACCAGAGATAGACCGTGCCGTTGAAGTTGGCAGGCACCATCATCGAATATGGCGCTCCATCGCTGGTAGCACCAATACATGATTGAACTGGGAATCCTTTGTCGCAGAGAGGTGCGGCAGAGGCGTTCGTAGGAATAGCCACCAGCGTTGTGAACGCGAGTACTGCGCTTCCTAAAATTGCGATTCTCTTCATTCTCATTAGGTTTTTCATTAGTTGTTTGGCAATCCCTTCAGTGGCATTGCTGGACGGGTGCTGGTGGCTTTAACTACC
>CAIKID010000227.1 GCA_903827345.1 uncultured Actinomycetes bacterium
CCTGAGGGATTGAAGATGCTTCCTCAGGGCTTAGTTCGTAGAGATCCTTATCGACAGGAAGAGCTGGCTCGATCTTGTTGATGATTCCATCAAGGCCGGCCATCAACATTGCCGCGAAAGCTAGGTATGGGTTTGATGATGGATCTGGACAACGGAATTCGATGCGCTTTGCCTTTGGATTGGATCCGGTGATTGGGATACGGATACAAGCCGAGCGGTTACGAGCTGAGTAAACGAGGTTTACTGGAGCTTCATAGCCTGGAACTAGGCGGCGATATGAGTTAACGGTTGGGTTGGTGAACGCAAGAAGTGATGGAGCGTGCTTAAGCAGTCCGCCAACATACCAACGAGCCATATCTGAAAGATCGCCATAGCCCTCACCAAAGAACAGTGGGACGCCATCTTTCCAAAGTGATTGGTGAACGTGCATACCCGAACCGTTATCTCCGAAGAGTGGCTTTGGCATGAAGGTAGCGGTCTTGCCGCCTTCCCATGCAACGTTCTTGATGATGTACTTAAACTTCATGAGGTCATCACCAGCATGCAAGATGTCGCTGAAGCGATAGTTGATCTCCATCTGCCCTGCGGTACCAACTTCATGGTGTGCGCGCTCTACTTGAAGTCCAACTTCCTCGAGCTTCATCACCATCTCATCGCGCAGGTCGTTGTACTGATCGGTTGGAGAGACAGGGAAATATCCGCCCTTGATACGGGTGCGGTAGCCACGGTTGGGTGTGCCATCTGCATCCTTCACAATGCCGGTGTTCCAAGCGCCTTCGTATGAATCGATGTGGTGGAAAGCTTCGTTGATTCCCGTTGAGAAGCGGACTGCGTCAAAGACGTAGAACTCTGCTTCTGGTGCGAAGAAGGCGGTATCTGCGATTCCTGTTGAACGCATGAACTCAACGGCCTTAGCAACGATTCCACGTGGGTCGCGGCTATAGGGGGAGTCATCGACTGGGTTATGAACGGAGAACAAGATGACGAGGGTCTTCTCTTTGCGGAATGGATCCACGAAAGCTGACTCTGGGACAGGGAGCAATTTCATATCTGATTCGTGAATCGCTTGGAAACCACGGATCGAAGAGCCATCAAACATCAGGCCATCGGTGAAGACTGCCTCGTCGAAGGATCCGGCAGGGACGTTGAAGTGATGCTGGATTCCGGGAAGGTCGATGAAGCGAACGTCGATGAGCTTTACATCTTCTTTTTTGATAAAGGCAAAAATTTCTGCAGAATTCTTAAACATTGTTCTCCCAATTCAGCCTGATCTGGCCAGATAGTTAAAGGGGGCGAGGCACATCGACGGGCCACGTTATGGGCGCAATGTTACCCTTCAGCCGTGCCAGATCAAGCCGGGTTTAACCGCAGATTCCTCGCCGTCCTCCTGGACTGGTTCATGTGCCTGGGGATAGCCCACCTGATCGTGGGCAACCTAGCTGGGGGCGCCCAATTCCTGCCCCTGGTGATCTTCTTCGTTGAGGTTGGGCTCTTGACTGCCCTGCAAGGGGCCTCGGCGGGGCAACGAGTCCTGCGACTGCGAGTTGTGGACGCGTCGAACGGTGGACGAATTTCGGTCGGAAGGGCGATCCGTCGGACGCTATTTATCTGCCTAGTCTTTCCAGCGCTCTTCACTAAAGAGGGGCGCGGCTACCACGATTGGTTTACTCATTCGGTAGTGGTCAAGTCGTAACTTGCACTTTTAAATCTCATCGCTTAATTACTCCTTGAAATCGGCACCAATAACTTCTCCGATTTTCCAATTCGATGACTTAACGTCAGCGAGAGCATGGGTCACAGCGGAAATTCGATGATCTCCAGTCTTAACTCGATAAGTATCGACGACTGGAACGTTCTTGAAGGTAACCGCGAAATAGCAGATATTCCCGCTAGGGAAATTGGTAACTTTGGCTTCCTCTATTGCACTTTTTTGTAGAACTCCAGAATCCAAAGTAGCGGATGAGATCACTGAGTCATCTGGGCCAACCAAGTAGATCGGTGCCTCATGTTGGTAGTTAGCTCGTGAATCGCTCTCGGTGCAGTGTCCACTTGAGGTAGCAGTGAAATTATCTCCCCAAAGTTCCATACTCCAGAGCAATGTTCCTGGTTCGACCTTGCTCCCCGAAGAGTTGGATTCCGTACTACTACCGCAAGCGGTCAATCCCAGCAGTAAAAGCGGGGCGAGTAAAAGATATGCAGATCGCTTCATCTTGACTCCATAGATTTTCCTCAACGCTTAGGTAATTTTACACCCTTTGGCATTGGACCTTTGGGGATTGGCATGGCCATTCCGCCAACTCCCTTAAGGCGGTTGCGAACCTCACGGAGCTGGGCCTTTGAAAGCTTCTTAGGGAACTTCTTCACTGCCTTCTGCAGCTTGCGAATAGGAACGGCACCGTCGTAGTTGCCGACGTAAATTTCAAGAACGGGAACACCCGGAACGAACCGCTCTACCTTCTTCTTCTCATCTTGCACTAAGGCGCGAACGGCAGGCGTTCCCTCGCCAACCAAGATAACCCCGGCGCGACCAACACTGCGATGGACCATATCCTGATTGCGCGATACGTTGACTGCTGGCGTCGTTGTGAATCCTTTGCGAATCGACATCAAGACGCTGGCTCCGGCGCCAATCTGACCTTCGATTGAAGAGAATGCGGCGGTGTTGGCAAAACGGGTAAATGTGAAGAAGCCAGCGAGCAGCCCCAATGGAATTGCAAGTATTCCGAAATAGATCGGGTGACCGAGTCCAACGCCGGCGAAATACCCACCGACAATAACAAGAACGAAAATCAGAGCACACCAGACATAAGCGAGAGGCTTCTCGCGACGAACTAACCCAAAGGCATCTTTGAGGACTGCCAATTGACCTTGCTTCTCTGGTTCAGCCATTCTCTTGCTCCTTCATTTTTTGACGCTCTACGTGGAGTTGCTCGGAGGTAATTGCGGTGCCACCTAGGCGGGCGGGTGCCCACCACTGACCCTCATGAGAGTGAGGATAATTGGATTGCACCGAATGTAAAAGTTCGAGCATCTTGACCTTCAGTTCCGCCTCGGCACGCTCAATATCCGAGCCCTTTGGAACGAGATAAGGCTGACCAAAGGCGATATGAACGGGGTGTTTGCGCCTTTTGAAATCTGGTTTGCGCTTCTTGGTGATGATTCGCTGACTACCCCATACGGCGACCGGAATAATGGGAACTCCTGCACCGATCGATAGCCGGATCGCACCTGACTTTAAATCTTCAATCTCAAAACTGCGAGAGATAGTTCCTTCGGGAAAGATGCCAACGATTTCGCCAGAGCGCAGGGCGCGAAGTGCCGCCACGAATGACGAAGAGCCACTTTCGCGGTCAACGCTAATGTGGTGCATCCCGCGCATCAAAGGACCAGCCACTTTGTGGTTAAAAATCTCTTTCTTTGCCATAAATCGGATGTAGCGCTTGGCGGGCAGCGCACCGGTTCCCACGAGTGCGAAATCCAAATAACCGATGTGGTTCATGCAGAGCACTGCACCACCCTGGCGTGGAAGATTTTCGACACCTTGGAAATCAAATTGAACGCCAAGATATTTCCAGAATGTTTTGATAGCAACAATTACTGGAGGATAAACGAGATCAGCCACGTAGGAGTGCCTTCTTCTCTTGTGCTTGCTTATAAAGACGACCGGCGCGGTAGCTAGAGCGAACAAGTGGGCCGCTCATAACGCCGAGGAAACCAATATCTGTGGCTTCTTGGGATAGCTCAACAAACTCTGCTGGCTTCACCCAACGTACAACTGGGTGATGCTTTGGAGTAGGGCGCAGGTACTGAGTAATCGTGATCAGATCGCAGCCGGCCTCGTGCAGATCTACCAGGGCCTGGGTGACTTCTTCGCGGGTTTCACCCATGCCGAGAATCAAGTTGGATTTGGTCACTAAACCAAAGGCTTGGGCTTGCGATATAACATCGAGCGAACGGTCATATCTAAATGCAGGACGAATCTCTTTAAAGATGCGGGGGACTGTCTCCAAATTATGAGCAAATACCTCAGGACGAGTCTCGAAAACTTCATTAAGAAGGTGCGGCTTGCCGCTGAAATCAGGGGCCAACATCTCTACGCCTGTTTCAGGATTGAGCTCGTGCACCGCACGGATTGTCTCGGCGTAGAGCCAAGCGCCTTCATCGGGCAGGTCATCGCGTGTAACGCCGGTGATGGTTGCATAGCGGAGCTCCATCGAACGAACTGACTCGGCGACGCGACGTGGTTCATCGCGATCGAGTGGATCGGGCTTTCCAGTATCGATATTGCAGAAATCGCAGCGACGGGTGCACTTCTCGCCACCGATCAAGAAGGTGGCTTCGCGATCTTCCCAGCATTCGAAGATATTTGGGCAGGCGGCCTCTTGGCAGACGGTATGAAGACCTTCGCGTACAACGAGTGAACGCAGTTGCGTGTACTCCGGACCCATGATGGCACGGGTCTTGATCCACTCTGGCTTTTTTTCGATAGGAACCGCGGCGTTACGCGCCTCGATACGAAGAAGTTTGCGACCTTCGGGAGCGAGCGTCATGAAATCACCTTTGTGAGAGCGGCCAGAATTTTGGATTCTACAAGAGGCGAAACCTCTTCAATAGTTATTTCACGACCGAGTTCCTTCGCCATCGATGTCACGCCCGTATCTGAATAACCGCAAGGAATGATCTTGTCGTAAGAGCTCAGGTCGGGGTTTACGTTGAGGGCGAAGCCGTGCATGGTTACGCCTTTAGCGACGCGCATTCCGATGGCGGCAATCTTGCGATCGCCTTTCTCGTCACGAATCCAAACTCCAGAGCGTTCGCAATATCGTTCGGCGGGAATTCCAAATTCGATACAGACTTCAATCAGCGCACTCTCGACTTCACGGACGAAACCGACAACATCGCTACGGTTTTTCAACTTAACGATGGGGTATCCCACGATCTGTCCCAGGCCATGCCATGTGATTTTGCCGCCGCGATCGACATCAATAACTGGGGTGCCATCTAAGGGGCGATCTTCTGGCTTGGTCATGCGACCGGCCGTGTATACCGATGGGTGCTGCAAGAGAAAGAGAGTGTTCGGAGTGGTGCCAGCGATGATTGCCTCGACGGTGTCGCGCTGTAACTGCCAGGCCTCTTGATAGTCGAGGATACCGGCGTGAACCACGACGGTCTGATCGACCAAGGATCCAGCGGCAGTGCTCATAACCCCTAGCCTAATGTAGGTTTAACGCCATGACACTCCGGGTAGGAATCTCAGGTTATGGCCTTGCGGGTCGCTATTTTCATGCTCCGTTGCTTAAAGGAGCGGGGTTTGAGATAGCTGGAGTCCTGACAACTAGCGAGGAACGCAGAGCGCATGCGCTAGCCGATTTTCCAGAGACGACGGTCGCCTTGAGCATGCCTGAACTCTTAGATCTGGGTCTGGACTTACTCGTTGTTGCCAGTGCCAACGTTGCACATGCCAGCGATGCAATCGCGGGGTTGCGTGCTGGTATTCCGGTAGTTGTTGATAAGCCGATGGGTCGCTCGTTGCAAGAGACGCAAGAGATCATTGATATCTCTAAGGAGATCGGTGTCACTGTCACTACATATTTTAACCGACTCTTCGATAGCGACGCGTTGACTGTGAAGAAGATTCTCGTCGAAGGAACGCTGGGGAATATATTTCGCTTGGATTCACGTTTCGAGAAATTTAGACCCGGTTCAAATCCAAAGAGTTGGAGAGAGGCTAATAGCGTCGCAGATGGCGGCGGCAATTTACTCGACTTGGGTCCGCATCTGGTTTCACTTGCCCTCAATTGGTTTGGTCCTGCGGAAGTTGCCTATGCCTCTGTGCGAAGTATCCGAGGACTTGCAGATGATGACATCGTCATTAACTTGAAGCATGCAACTGGTGTGGATTCATATCTTTCAGCGAGCTCAATCATTGGCGCTGGGGGTCCTCGTATTCGGCTATCCGGTACCAAAGGATCCTTGGTGATCAAGGAGTTAGATGATCAAGAAGCCCGCCTGCGCTTGGGTGAGTATCCGGCCGGGGGAGTCTGGACACCTCCTGCAATCACGGCAGCACAGATTTACCGCGGCGATGAGGTTATTGAATATCCAGGGGAGCCAGGAAATTATTCGCTCTTCTATACACAGGTAGAACAGGCAATATTGGGTAAATCTGCTTGGCCTGTAACTCCAGATGATGCTCTTGCGGTCGCAAAGATTATTGATCAAGCGCGCGCAATCTCTATTCGGTAAGAGCTTCTAGCGCAGTTGTAAGGTGTGGGTAGTCCCAGACGAAACCACTGTCATGCAGCGCTTTTGGCAGTACTTTCGCTGATCCTAAGATTTCACTTGAGAAACCTCCGATGAGTAATTTCAGCGCAAAACCTGGAGCGGGAAGTAAAGCCGGGCGATGAACGGCGCGAGCTAGGGATCCCGTGAAATCTTGATTCGTGACAGGATTCGGCGATGTCAGATTTACTGGTCCAGAAATATCGTTATTCAAGCAATGAATAATTGCCTTGATCTCATCATGCAGAGTGATCCAAGACCACCATTGCTTTCCGGAACCCAACTTGCCACCGAGACCCAAGCGAAAGAGGGGCAGGAGCCGACCGAGTGCACCGCCAGTTGGATCGAGGACTAATCCGGTTCGAATTTTTACAGTGCGTACGCCAACCGCTAAGTCGGCAGCGCTTTCCCATTCGCGGCAGACGACAGAGAGAAAGTCATCACCACCACGATCGGTTTCTACAACGGCGCGATTGCCGGTTTCTCCATAAAATCCAATAGCGCTAGCCGAGATAAATACCTTGGGCTTAAGAGTTTCGACTGCATGTGCGATCGTGGTTGTACTGAGCAAGCGTGAATTGAGAATCGTGGCACGATATTTGGGAGTCCAACGTTTATCTCCAACGCCAGCTCCGGCGAGATTAATAATTGCATCGACGCCTTCAAGCGCTGCCAGATCAATAGTTCCCGTCGTGGGATCCCATTGAACTTCTTCTGGAGAAGTAGCTTTACGGCGAACCAAGCGCTGGACGGAATGTCCTTCGGTCTTGAGTTGGCCCACAAGAGCAGTTCCGATTAAGCCGGTAGAACCGGTAATGGCAACGCGCATTGGAGAGGTGCTACAAACCTAGTTCGGATTCAAAGCTGCCCTCTTCGAGACGTTCTTTGAGAGTAACTAAGAATCGAGCAGCATCCGCGCCATCGACGATGCGATGATCGTATGACAGACCAAGGTAGACCATGGAGCGAATCGCGATGGTTTCACCACCATCAGTTCCCTTCATGACCATCGGACGCTTGACGATGGAACCAATACCCAAGATCGCAACCTGTGGTTGATTGATGATTGGAGTATCAAAGAGCGCTCCGCGACTACCAGTGTTGGTAATCGTGAACGTTCCGCCACCAAGCTCGTCGGGGGAAATCTTGTTATCCCGAGTGCGAGCTGCAACATCGGAGATGCGACGTGAAATACCACCAATGTTGAGGTCTCCAGCATCACGAATCACGGGAACCAGAAGGCCGCGCTCGGTATCAACTGCGATACCTAGGTGCTCGGCACCATGATAAGTAATTTGATCGCCCTCGAGAGATGAGTTGAGAACGGGATGTTGCTTCAGCGCTTCGCAAACAGCGACAGCGAAGAATGGCAAGAAGGTGAGATTGACGCCTTCACGGGCTGCAAATGAGGCCTTTGCTTTATCGCGCAAACGAGCGACCTTGGTCATATCGACTTCAACAACGGTCGTGAGCTGAGCACTGATTTGTAGCGACTCAACCATGCGCGCTGCAATTACCTTGCGCAGACGAGTCATCGTGACAGTCGTTCCGCGCAGTGGCGAAACGGAGACTGGGGCGGCAGTTTTTGCTTCCGACTGAACTACTGCTGGTGTCGCAACTACGACTGGCTTCGCGGCAGCGAGGATATCTTCCTTACGGATTCGTCCTCCAACGCCAGTTCCCTTAACAGAAGCGAGCTCCACGCCCTGCTCTTTGGCGAATTGACGAACAATAGGAGTGACATATGAATCATCGAGTTGTGCTGTCACAGGGGCGGGAGCAGCAACCGGAGGTGCCACTGGCGCAGGAGCAGCAACCGGAGTCGCGACTGGCGCAGGCGCTGCAACAACTGGGGCAATTGGTACGGGCGCGGCGACGAGCGGCGCAGCTCCAGCGGCACCAATCAAGGCCAGGCGTGCACCAACAGCAACAGCGGAATCAACCGCGACATCGATCGCAAGAATGGTTCCGGTAGCTGGTGAAGGAATTTCTGTATCCACCTTGTCGGTAGAAACTTCTAGTAATGGTTCGTCAACGTTGATCGTGTCTCCAACGTTCTTGAGCCAACGAGTGACTGTTCCTTCGGTGACTGATTCACCCAACGCTGGCATAGTGACCACTACGCCTGCCCCTGCGGAAACTGGAGCGGCTACAACTGGAGCAGGTGCTTCAACAATTACGGGTGCAGCAACTGGAGTTTCAACGACGACAGGTGCTTCAACAACGACTGGGGTTTCAACGACCGGAGCAGCTACAACAGGTGCTACTGGTGCTGCAGCAACGCCATCTTCAATTACGGCTAACTCGGCTCCAACTGCGACAGTGGAGTCAATAGCCACAACGATGCGGGTCAGGGTACCTGAGACGGGTGATGGGATTTCGGTATCTACCTTGTCGGTAGAAACTTCGAGAAGCGGCTCATCAACGTTGACGTGATCGCCCTCGTTCTTGAGCCAACGAGTGACTGTGCCTTCTGTTACCGACTCGCCA
>CAIKID010000228.1 GCA_903827345.1 uncultured Actinomycetes bacterium
CCGCTAACCCCTGTGGGGAGTTCACCAGAACCTCCAGAATTCCTCGGGTGGGATTGAGGCGCCTATCCCCTGGCACTGCTCCCGGAGAGGGGGCGAGTAGGAGTAGTCCACTCAACTTCTGGCGTGAGCGCAAGCCCTTTGATGTGAATAAACTCCTCCCATGAGCGAAGCGAGCGGATTCAACCAATTCATCGATACCCCGAATAATCTGATCGATCAGTTGGTCGATCTGGACCCTTCGGAGACCGCTGAATGGAAAGCCTCACTCGACTCGCTGCTCCAGAGCGCCGGTCCTACACGCGCCCGTTACATCATGCTCTCGCTCCTGCAGCATGCCCAAGAGAATAAGTTGGGTGTCGGCGCACTGCGCACCACCGATTACATCAACACAATCCCTACCAACCGCGAGCCAGATTTTCCGGGCGATGAAGCGCTCGAGCGCCGCATCCGCGCCATCGTCCGCTGGAATGCGGCGATCATGGTGCACCGCGCGCAGCGACCTGGTGTCGGCGTCGGCGGACACATCTCTACCTTTGCATCATCGGCCTCGCTCTATGAGGTTGGGTTCAACCACTTCTTCCGTGGCCAAGAACATCCCGGTGGCGGAGATCAGATTTTCTTCCAAGGACATGCCAGCCCAGGACTGTACGCCCGCGCATTTGTTGAAGGACGATTGACCGAACATCAGATGGATGGCTTCCGCCAAGAACTTTCCCATTCCGGTGGCGGACTTTCTTCTTATCCGCATCCGCGTTTGATGCCAGAGTTCTGGCAGTTCCCTACCGTTTCCATGGGGCTCGGACCTATCAACGCAATTTATCAAGCGCGCTATAACCGTTACCTGGCCGGCCGGGGAATTAAAGATACTTCGGATCAAAATGTTTGGGCCTTCTTGGGCGATGGCGAGTGCGATGAGCCAGAGACGCTGGGCGCGATCAGTCTTGCTGCCCGCGAAGGACTCGATAACCTCAACTTTGTCATCAACTGCAACTTGCAACGCCTCGATGGTCCGGTACGTGGAAACGGAAAGATCATTCAAGAGCTCGAATCAATATTCCGGGGCGCGGGCTGGAACGTCATCAAGGTCGTATGGGGTCGCGAATGGGATGAACTCCTTGCCAACGATCGCGAAGGCGCACTCGTTGATTTAATGAACCGCACCACCGATGGTGATTACCAGACATTTAAAGCCGAAAGCGGCGCCTATGTTCGCGAAAACTTCTTCGGCCGTGATCCTCGTACCGCAGCGCTGGTCGCTGGCTGGAGCGATGAGAAGATCTGGGGTCTTAAGCGCGGTGGCCACGATTACCGCAAACTCTTCGCTGCTTATAAAGCCGCTACTGAGAAGAATGGCAAGCCAACTGTAATTTTGGCGAAGACCATCAAGGGTTGGACTTTGGGCTCGCACTTCGAGGCACGTAACTCGACGCACCAGATGAAGAAGATGACACACGAAGATCTGATTCAGTTCCGCGACACTTTGCATATTCCGCTTCCTGATTCTGCAATCGATGCCAAGGTACCTGCTTATTACCATCCTGGCGTTGAATCACCTGAATACAAGTACATGATGGAACGTCGCCGCGAACTTGGCGGATCAGTGCCATCTCGCCGCAAAATTTCTCGTCCGCTGCCACAGCCAGCTGATTCGACCTATGACTCAGTCAGGCGTGGTTCTGGACAACAAGAAGTCGCCACAACAATGGCATTCGTACGTCTGCTTAAGGATCTTGTTAAGGATCCGGAGATCGGCAAGCGCTTTGTTCCGATCATTCCTGATGAGGCACGTACCTTTGGGCTAGATAGCCTCTTCCCAACTCTCAAGATCTATTCACCGCTCGGTCAGACCTATGCCGCAGTGGATCGTGAATTGATGTTGTCATATAAGGAATCAACCTCTGGCGTGATCTTGCACGAAGGTATCAATGAGGCGGGATCTACTGCTTCATTCACCGCAGTCGGTTCTTCGTACTCAACCCATGACGAGCCAATGATTCCTATCTACATCTTCTATTCGATGTTTGGATTCCAACGTACCGGCGATGCCTTCTGGGCTGCTGCCGATCAGTTGTGTCGTGGTTTTGTAGTCGGAGCAACTGCCGGCCGCACCACTCTTAACGGTGAAGGCTTACAACACGAAGATGGTCATTCTCCACTTCTCGCATCGACCAACCCAGCAGTTGTTGCTTACGATCCTGCCTTCGGTTACGAAGTCGGACATATCGTCAAAGATGGTCTGCGCCGCATGTATGGCGAGAACAGCGAAAATATTTACTACTACTTGACCGTTTACAACGAGCCTTACATGCAGCCTGCAGAGCCAGAGAACCTGGATGTTGAAGGTCTGCTCAAAGGTATGTACTTGTACTCCCCAGCATCGAAGAAGGGCAAGAACGAAGTTAACATTATGGCTTCGGGAGTTGCTCTCAACTGGGCGATCAAAGCGCAACAGTTACTTATGGATGATTTTGGTATCAAGGCCGATGTCTGGTCTGTTACCTCTTGGAACGAGCTGCGCCGCGACGGCCTAGAAACCGATCGCCACAACCTGCTCAATCCCCACGATCAACGCGTGGCTTACGTAACCCAGAAGCTCGAAGTATTTGATGGCCCAGTAATCGCCGTCAGCGACTTCATGCGGGCAGTTCAGGATCAGATTGCTCCTTGGGTCCCACAAGACTTCTACTCCCTCGGTACTGATGGATTTGGATTGTCAGATACCCGTGGAGCGCTGCGTCGCCACTTCAAAGTCGATGCAGAATCAATCGTCGTAGCGACCCTTGCTCAACTCGCCAAGAACGGTGAGATTAAGGCAAAGGTAGTTCAAGAGGCGATCGATAAGTATCAGATCAACGATGTGACTGCCGCAGATGCTGGCAACACCGAGGGTTCTGGCTGATCCTTAAACAGTTACTTTTTTAGGGCCTAGTTTTGTGAAGAACGAGAGTGCGATCATCAGCACTCCCGGAATCATGAGGGCATAAGTAATTGATGTCGCTTGAGCGACCCAAGAGATCACAAGTTTCACCAAGAGGGTCAAAATTGCGATTGCAAAACCGATCTGCGCAACGACGACGCCACCAGGGAAACTAGATCGCTGGCTGGCGATCTGAGTGAGCACGCCAGCGAAGTAAGAGCCGCCCAGACCACCGATAAAGAATCCCAAAATTTCGCAGGTGAAAGCCAGGCCAAAATTACGAGTAGAGAAATATTTAGCCAGGAGCAAGAAGAACATAAAACTTCCGCCACCGATGCGAGATGTAAGTCGAATCCAAAAGGTATCAGATTTCTTAGCTTGCATCTTGTGATAACCCAAACGACCGACGGTCATTCCAATCATAAATGTTAGGTAAGGCACGATGCTGAGAGTTGTACTTGCTTTGATCTCTTGGTGCGAGGACAAAGTCACCCAGTCCGTTGTGGAAAATTCCACCATAACTCCGCAGACATAAGCGATTGCAATATAACGATCGGTGGTCAACATCGACCAGGTGTCCCTTACTTTGATCGGTGCTTCCTCGCCATGATCCTGTTCGCCTTTAACCAAGAATGGTCGAATTCGAAAAATCGCGATCATAGTCCCCAGCCAAAGAATTCCCATTAAGGGTCCGATATGCCAGGCCAACGAAACATGAGAGGTAATCGCAATCGACAGAACGGTCGTAAGCAAAGTTCCAAAGCTCCAGATGCCGTGCATCTTCGGAATAGATTTTTCGCCACTTAGTAGTTGGCGCTTGAGAGCCTGATCGTGCAGCGCGATGTTGTATGCATTAAAAGCACCCCCGATCAGAATGTTCATTAAGACATAGACCCAGGGGGTGTGAATATGTGGAATAGCTGCGATCGGTCCGTATAAAAAAGCAGCAGATACGACGAGCACCGGCCCGACCCCAATGCGGTGAGTCAACTGTCCGACGACCATGAAGGCGATAACTGCCCCAATAGCGCCCAGACTTATTAAGACTCCAAAAGTTCCGTTGTTTACATTGAGATTAAGTTTTAGGTCAGGTGCGCGCGAGGCCAGCGCGAGAGTTGCAACCCCAAAGTAAAAGAAGAGAAGACCTTGGTTTAAACGTTCACGTCGGGTGACAACGATTGTCAAAAGAGAGCACTCGCTAACTGTTGTCGTGCACGAATCAGAATTGGATCTGTTGGGTCAACCAATGCGAACAACCCTACAAGGTGTTCGCGGAGTGCTTTACGTTCATCTCCACTTGCCAGTTTTACCGCGGCAATCAAACGCGCAAAAGAGGCATCAAAATTTCCTTGGGCGATCTCGCAATCTGCGGCCTGTTGCGCAAGAGCGATATCAGCGGGGCGAAGATTTGCTTGCGAAATAATTGCGGCAGAATCTAAGCCATCTATGCGATGGAGCAGCTCAACCTGGGCAAACCCAAGTAGGGCAAGTGGATTGCTGGGGGCGCGATTTAGCCATTCACGATAGGCGGCTTTAGCCCCGGCGAAATCGCCAGATTCCAGCGCCTCTAGGGCCATTATCTCTTCGGGTTCCAACTTCTCTTCCACTGCGCCTTCAGGCTCGGCGATAACCGATCCAACACCGCGCTCTGCGGCCAAAGACAAAACCTTATCCACCACTAAGCGCAATTGCGGCACTGTTGGAACAGTTTCAAAGAGTGGAACCACTTGCTCTTGAATAATTGCGAGCGCTAGTGGCACGGTCTGCACCTGTAACGCTTGAGCCACCTCTGGCTCCACATCAACATTCACATTTCCGAGCAACCATCCGGCACCTTCAGGTCTAGCTGAATCATCCTCATGCATCTTTCCTAGCGCCGCCATCACTGACTGTGATTGAGCAGAGCGCGCGGACCAGCAGATCAAAATAACTACTTGTGCATGCGATGCCGGTAAAACATCCTGCATCAAATTTGCTTGGGTAATAGAAATACCTGATAACTCTGCGGCCGACACTGGATTCTTTAACGCGCTCAAGTCGAAAGCGGAACCGAAGTTTTTAGGAAGAGAACTCATTCACCGCTACCGCTTCCTCTTGGTTAGGTATATTTCTAAATGGCAGGACAGAACGAATGTAATCCTCCGTGGCAAAGGTTATGCCCAGATCCTTACCCGCTTGTTCACCTAGATACCAGCGGTGCTCCAGAATCTCGTGGAACATCTGTGCCGGCTCAACTCGCCCTTGCAACTCTGGGGGAACCATGTCGATGACACGGTGATAGGTCTCGGTTAACCAACGCCGGGCGCTATCGTCGATCGGCGGCAATGGCTTCTTCTCCCGACCGCGGAAGCGGTCAAAGGAGGCGAGTAAGCGCTTAGCTTGCAACTCTTCGGCCTGCAGCCCCATCAATTCATAGAGACGGTTTTGGTGGTATCCCGCGGCTACCAACTTAGGAGAGAACTTAAGCGCGCCTTTTTCTCCATCCAGGGTGACCTCGACCTCTTCAACAGCAAAGCCCAGATCCTGCACGGCGCGCATCGCCTTTTCGACCGAGTGACGATCGCTCGGATCCAAAATCTGTGGCTCCTTTAACATTGACCAGAGGCGGCGATAGCGAGAGATGACTCGATCGGCAGCCCGAATGGGATCCATCCCCGGGTGCAAGAGACCGGCGACAGCGAGATCTTCCAACTCAGCCGCGACGTTGAACTGCGCAATATCTAGGTCGTGCTCACGTTGGCCGTTGCTGAGAGATGGTTGGAACTCTCCCGTTTCCGCATCGACGAGATATGCGGCGTATTCATCGGCGTCCTGGCGAAAGAGGGTGTTGGAAAGCGAGCAATCGCCCCACCAGAAGCCGAGGAGGTGGAGGCGGACGAGCAGAAGCGCGAGCGCATTAGCCATATTGTTGATCTCGTGCGGGGTGACCTTGCTGCTCATGATGACGCGGTAGGGCAGGGAAAAGGGCAGGTAGCGGGTTACCAGCGCTACTGGAAGGGGGTTGGCCTGATTATCCATACGGTTCTCCACAATGGCCACCGGCTCAACGCAGGGGGCGTTGCGGTTGTTTAACTCGCGCAGGATCTTGTACTCCCGTGCAGCAAACTCTTCGACCGTCTCTTTGACGGCAAAGACATCGCGATCTCCTGGACCAGTTCGGATTAAACGGACTATATGGCGCGAGATACCTCGCATGCTGGTCAGGCCAGGGTCCTCTGGCCAATCTTCCAGGTGCTTGCGCCAGGGCAGATTGGCGAGGGCGAGCATGTCTTCACTCAGACCCGTAATTCGCAGCTCGCTCACTGCCCTATCTTCTCGTATTATCAAACTATGGCGCTCAAGAAACCCTGGCTCTACTTTGGCAATAAGGCGAGCGATGCATCACAGCCCGAGCCAACCGCATCTATGGGGATCCCGGGCATCCCGGTCGATAGGGGTCATCCCTTCTATTTTGGCTTTTTAGCTGCTTCTGGGGCGGTCATCGCAATTACGATGCTCAAAGCCTTTGCCAGCGCAGGTCAAGTCTTTGTTCTCATCATAATTTCGCTCTTCCTAGCCGCTGGGTTAAATCCAGGAGTTGAATTCTTTCGCCGCCGTGGCTTGAAACGATCCCATGCCGTGTTGGCGGTGGTCTTCTTTGTTCTGGTCTTCGTAGGGATCTTCTCTGCAGTAGTCATTCCACCAGCTATTACAC
Source organism: uncultured Actinomycetes bacterium (assembly GCA_903827345.1). Lineage (GTDB taxonomy): Bacteria > Actinomycetota > Actinomycetes > Nanopelagicales > Nanopelagicaceae > PALSA-747. The sequence goes on from CAIKID010000228.1 coordinate 6,612, forward strand.
AAGTCAGCAATCTCTTTAAGAATGCACCGAAGATCCTGGAAGATCTCAAATCAAATCGCATTCTTGGAGATCTCAACAAGCACTACGGAATCATCGACTCGTTACAGGCAAAGTTCAACGCTTCGATTCATAATGGCCAATATGTAATTTCCGCATTTGGAGGAGTAATTGGAGTTGGCAAAGCAGTTATCTCTGGCGCCGTTGCCGCCCTTACCGTATTAGTTTTGACACTTTATTTCTTGGCATCACTGCCTAGCGTTACGGGCGCCGCTTACCACTTCGTTCCAGCATCTCGCCGTGACAGAGTCTCTAAAATCACCGATGCGATCATCCTGCGAATCGGCGGATTCGTCAGCGGACAAGCAACCGTCGCATTTATCGCATCGATCTTTGGATTAATACTCGCACTCTCCCTTGGTCTGCCATATCCATCAGCTATCGCAGTCTTAGTATTTGTCTGCGGCGCGATCCCTCTTATTGGACATCTTCTCGGGGTAACCGTCATAACTTTGATAGCGCTCAGTAAATCCCCCACCGCAGCCGTTATTACATTTATTTTATATGTCGCCTACATCCAAATCGAAAATTACTTGGTCATGCCGCGAATCATGCGCAGGTCGCTATCGATGCCAGGAATAGTCACGATTATCGCGGCTCTCGTCGGCGTCAGCCTTCTTGGTATCGTCGGCGGAATCTTGGCTGTGCCAATCGCGGCTGCTATCTTGCTCATCGTCGATGAAGTCGTCTACCCGAAGGCCGATATCTCTTAATCACCGCGGTAGAGCCCTCCCTTCAGAACTCGATAACTGTGATTAACTCCCCTAATGACCATACACGCCATCCAATCGGAGGCCGGACGTAGGCTCGAAGTTGCGACGCTGGGTTCTCCGTCAACCGAGGCGGTCATTTTTCATCATGGCACCCCAGGTTCTTATAAGTCGGGATTAGGTTTACATCTGTACGCGCAGACCCAAGGTGCCTTTGTCATTTCCTTTTCACGTGCAGGCTATGGGGAGAGTGATCGCAACAAGAGTCGCGCGGTGATTGAAAATGTGAAAGACGTGCAGATAATTCTCGACCACTTTGGCATAGAAAAGTTTGTCTCTATCGGCCAATCCGGAGGTGGGCCATATTGTTTAGCTGACACGACTTTGTCCCAAAACAGGGGCGCAGTGAACGTCGCTGGTGTCGGTGCATATGGAGTTGATGAACTTAATTTTTTTGAAGGCATGGGAGAGGGGGGCCGCGATGAGTATCGAGCCGCCATCGCCGGTGAAGAATCACTTGAAAACTGGATGAAGGAGCGCTCGGCAGGAGCTGCCAACATAACTGGTCCACACATTATCGAAGTTTTGGGTGGTTCGCTTGGTGCTGCCGATAAAATTGCACTTGACTTTGAAACCGCCGAATATATGGCGGCGGGAGCTCGTCACGCACTCTTCTCCGGTTACTACGGCTGGATGGATGATGATCTCGCCCTTGTTAAACCTTGGGAATTTGATCTCAGCGCGATTAGCAAACCCGTAGAGCTCTGGACAGGTGGTGACGATTTAGTGGTGCCTAGTTCACATGGCGAGTGGTTGCACCGCAAGATTGCACATTCAAAAATGTTCTTCGTTCCCGGGGAAGGTCACATGTCTCTTGCAAAAAATAAAAGAGAAGAGATCATTTCTCATGCGCTTGCATATTTAAATTAGCCGCGAAACCGCTCTTGAACTTTTAGATCTCGGTGGCAAGAGGCAAGCGCTGCGGTGCAAGCTGCTTGGTGATTTCACTCAATATTAAGTGAACAAAGGGCTCACCAACCCAGAGGTGTTTTGCACCTAAAATCGGAATCAAGGTCAAGCGTGGGAATATCTTGAATCGTTCGACCGCTTGTTCTGGATTCAAATATTCGTCGTGCTCTGGTACGTACGCGACTACCGGTCGTGAATCGTTCTGCCAAAATTCCAGAACGCTATCTGGCGTGCGTTGCATCGGAGGGCTAAGAAGAATTAGGCCAGCAACACGGGGATCCTGGGCATAACACAGTGCTAAATCGGTTCCAAAAGACCATCCAACAACCCAGAGAGTGGAAACCTTTAAAGTATCAAAGCAGTAATTGATTGCCGCGGTTACATCCTCAACTTCACCCTTGCCGTGGTCATAGGCGCCTTCAGAAGTTCCGGCTTCGCTCGATGTGCCACGGGTGTTGAAACGAATGACCTGAATACCGGCCATCGCAGGAAGTCGATTCGCCGCCTTCTTATAGATGTGGCTATCCATCATGCCGCCGCCGGTGGGATTTGGGTGAAGGCAGAGCAGGGAGGCTGTTATCTCACCAAGTGGTGTTGCTACCTCACCGACGAGCGTGAGTTCATCTGAGGTCATAAAAGTGAATGGGTGGCGCTTTGCCGGCAGAACAGTGCTTGGCCTAATCAACTCGTTCACAAAAGAAGTTTACTCTTAGCCCATGAGCCAACTGACCGAAATCATCAGCTACTCCCCTGCTACCGGGGCAGAGGTCGGGCGCTATCCCAATACCTCGGCCGCAACGATCGACGAACTCGTAGTCCGGGCCATCGCAGCTTCAGCGCATTGGCGCGCTCTGGGATTCAAAGGGCGCAAAGCGATTCTCCGATCATGGGCGCATTACATGTCGCTTCACATCGATGAACTCGCATCGATTGTTTCCCAAGAGACCGGCAAACCGCTTAGCGATGCTGCTCTAGAAATATCCATCGCGATCGAGCACGTTTCATGGGCGGCGCGCAAAGCAGGACGGTATCTGCGTAACTCGCACCGCGCACCGGGATTGTTGATGGCAAATATGTCTGCTCACGTCGAGTATCAACCATTGGGAGTAATCGGAATCATCGGCCCTTGGAACTATCCAGTCTTTACTCCGATGGGTTCGATCGCTTACGCACTCGCCGCGGGTAACGCCGTCATCTTTAAGCCGAGCGAATACACCCCTGGCGTCGGGCACTGGTTAGGTGAATCATTTAACGCGATTGCACCGGAGGCGAATATTTTCTTCGTCGCAACTGGAGGACCCGAAACTGGTGCAGCGCTTACCAAGAGCGCGGTCAACAAAATTGCATTCACGGGATCGAGCTCTACCGGAAAGAAGATCGCGGCCATTTGCGCCGAAACCTTGACTCCTGTCTTGATGGAATGTGGCGGAACAGATCCCGCAATTATCGATCGCGATGTCGACATTGATCGAGTGGCCAGTGCGGTGCTCTGGGCTGCCATGGGAAATGCGGGACAGACCTGCGTTGGAATCGAACGAGTCTATGTGCATCATGAGATTGCGCAAGCTTTCAGTGAAAAGATATCTGCGCTGGCATCTGAGCTCGTTGCAGGGCGTGACTACGGTGCTGCCACCATGCCAAAACAACTTGCCATCATCGACTCACATATTAAGGATGCCGCTAACCGCGGTGCAGAATTCCTAGTTGGAAGCATCGACTCGGTTCAACCACCATTTGTTCTTCCCACCATTATGACAAATGTTCCCGAAGATAGCCTCGCGGTCGCTGAAGAAACTTTTGGACCTACGCTCACGATTCGCAGCGTCACATCGATGGGTGAAGCAATTGCCCTATCTAATGCATCGCAATATGGATTGGCGGCGTCGGTTTGGTCGAAGAAGCAAGGCAAGGCGATCGCTAGCCAATTGCACTGTGGAATGGTCTCGGTCAATTCGGTCATTGCATTTACCGCAACACCATCAATGCCATTCGGTGGCGTAAAACAGAGTGGTTCGGGTCGTGTTCATGGGCCAGAGGGCTTGCGAGAATTTACTTACACGCGCGCAGTTGTGGCGACACGATTTAGAATCCCGCTCAACTTCGCTACCTTTAAACGCACCGCGGCTGTCGACGCATTTATTAAGCGCCTCGTCCGCCTACTCAACCGCTAGAAGCGAGGGGCGTTACGCGAGCGCTCAGTGCGAGGCTTGCGTTGATCCTTCTTGGTCCAACATGCGGTGTGCCAATGGCGCCTGCTTTCGAGATCATCATCAATCCAAGCAACGATATGTGGGGTTGCCGTAGGGATTAACTGGTCACATCCGGGACAGCGATATGGTTTCGAAGAGCTCGATCCCGTGATCTTTCGCACGGTGTAGATACCCTCGGCGTGCTCCTCCACGGTATGAAAAGAGGCCGTAATGTCCCGGTCTTCGGGCTTTGGC
>CAIKID010000229.1 GCA_903827345.1 uncultured Actinomycetes bacterium
TCGGATCAAACTCAATACTGCGTGCGCTCTCTGAGGTCTATGCCAGTGACGACGCTAGGGCAAAGTTCGGCAATGACTTTGTGGCTGCTTGGGTAAAGGTGATGGAGCTCGATCGCTTCGATCGTTAGTCATCTTCTCCAGCTAAATGTTTTGCGGCCGCGATCTCAAGGAATCGAGTCGAACGCAAAATAATTAAAATGATTATCGTGAGCCCTGCCCCGGCAACCTGAAAACCTAAGCCAACGCTGCAACCCATTGCGGCGGTCGCGAATACAGTGGCAGCGGTTGTGACACCTTGTGTTCCAGAACGTTTTGATTGAAAAATTAAACCTGCGCCCAGGAATCCAATTCCCGTCATGATGGCTTGAATTGTTCGAGTTGGATCTCCGATACGCGCAAGGTGATCAAGTACGACTCCTATGGAGACGATACTGGCGGCTGATGTACCCACAAGGGCCATAGTGCGTGGCCCTACCGACTTTCCAGCCTTATCGCGTTCCCATCCAATTATTGAACCAAGAATTCCTGCTATCCCGGAGTCAATAATCACGGTTGCTTGTTGCCAAAGGCCTACTGTGTGTAGATCTAACATATTCAAATCTTACTCAGCGCGGTCCGGGACGCAATGAATTCCTACTCGCTTCTTGGCGGTAAAAACGGGACAATTCCTCTATGAGCACAGTGGAAGTGCGGTTTTTCGCCGCTGCACGCGCTGCCGCGAAAACCGACCAGATGCTTCTGCCTGCTGGAACCTTAAATGAGATTCTGGCAACTTTAACGGCGAACACGGAATTGGCTCGAGTTGTTCCGCAATGTTCGTTCCTCGTTAATGCGGTTATCTGCCATGATTACGAAGCGCCGATCGCAGCGGGCAGTCAGATTGACGTACTACCTAAGTTTGCTGGTGGTTAATTCATCCACCGATAGCTGACATCGGCCGACGTGGTTGAATAAAAGTAACGTCGTTGATTCCATGTCCTGGTAGTTTGCCTGCCACCGTTTTATAGAATCGAGTTGAGATCTCTTGCGCGATTTGAGCTGGTGAAAGTTCTGGATTTCTGACGACGCTACGTAGGTCCATCTCCTCTAATGAAAAGAGACACGACCGCAGTTGGCCATCGGAGGTAAGGCGTAAACGATCGCAAGCACCACAAAAAGGTTGAGTAACGCTAGCAATAATTCCAACCGTCTCTTGCGTTCCATTGATATAAAATTCTTCTGCTGGAGAGGACCCTCGATCTGGTACTGCTTGTAACTTGAAGTCTTCTGATAGCGAGGCGAGGACTGCACCTGCGGTAACCATCGTCTCCCGATTCCAAATTCCGCCGGCATCAAGCGGCATCTGTTCGATGAAACGCAGTGAGAACCCCTCTGCGAGGGCCCACTTCAGCAGAGCCGGTGCTTCATCATCGTTGACGCCCTGAAGCAGGACGGCATTGATCTTGATAGGGGCCAGTCCAGCTGCGCGCGCCGCACTTAATCCAGAAAAGACATCGTCAATGCGGTCGCGATAAGTCAAAGTTTTGAAGCGCGCCCTATCCAAAGTATCGAGGCTGACGTTTATGCGTTCTAAGCCAGCATCGGCAAGAGGCTTCGCCAATTCCTTCAGCCGCAACCCATTGGTGGTCAATGAGAGTTTAGGAGCATTGGGCAGTGATGAAATTCTGGAAACAATTTCTACGATATCTGCGCGCAATAGCGGTTCGCCGCCAGTAAGCCGAACCTCTTCGATTCCGACTGCGACCGCATTCTCAATAATTAGCATCAGTTCGTCGGTATTGAGAAGGTGCTCGGACTTTAGCCAATCGGAAAAATCATGAGGCATGCAGTACGAACATCGAAGCGAACAGCGATCGGTAAGAGAAACACGTAGATCACGGTGCTTACGTCCATAGTTATCGATCAGCTGGCTCATGCTGAGTTCACCCATTCATCAGTTCCGTCAGCGAAGAGCTGATGCTTCCAAATAGGCAGTCTGGCTTTCACTTCTTCGACTAAAAGAGAACAGGTAGCGAGCGCGGGACCCCGGTGGGCCGCTGATACTGCGACAACAAAAGCGCTCTCACCGATAGGGATCTCACCGTAACGGTGGGCAACTGCCACGCTTCCCAGCTCTGGATCGTTGGCTACTTCAGTAACGATATCGCGCAGTACCTGCTCTGCAGATGGATGAATTTCATAGATAAGAGTTCGCACTACCTTGCCGCCGTCGTTGTTCCGGACATTTCCAGAGAATGTGACCACTGCTCCAAAGTCAGGTGATTGAACCACCTGCGCAAAGGTGGCGACATCTATCGGATCGGAGGTAAGGAGAGTCGTGATCATTTAGTGATTAACTCCATGAGTTTGGTCTAAGACATGCGCTGCCAGGCGCTCAATGATGACCAAGCCATCACGAACTCCCCCGGTTGATCCGGGAAGATTAATGATCAATGACTTTCCATGTACTCCTGCTAATCCGCGTGTGAGATCGGCGGTCGGAACGAGAGCGCGTGAATGAGCGCGCAGTGCTTCTCCAAATCCCGGCAATAGTTTCTCTATCAATGGGGCGGTTGCTTCTGGAGTCACGTCAGTTGGAGAGACGCCAGTTCCCCCGGTTGTAACAATGAGATCTACTCCAGCACTTAGCGCGCGAGAAATCTCCAGGGTGATGAGAGAAGCCTCGTCTGAAACGATAACAACGTCGGCCAGCGAATACCCGAGCTCAGATAACCCTTGCGCCAAAATCTTCCCACTGCGGTCTTCGTAAACCCCAAGTGCAGCTCGGGTACTAACGGTGATGACCTGGGCGGTATAACTAATCA
>CAIKID010000230.1 GCA_903827345.1 uncultured Actinomycetes bacterium
AGCGGGGATCGAGTTGTGGAGTTTCGGATTGTGATTGACCGTGCGGAGCGACGAGGGAAGAAACGTGAGGTGGATGCCTTAGATGTAGCAGTCTGGCTAGCACGCCCGCGGAAGAGCGCCCTGGCGCTGCACGTCGACGATTGGGTCTCCATTGATGGCGCGATACGTCGTAGATTTTGGAGAGCCCCCACAGGACTTGCAAGTCGTTGGCAGGTTGAAGCGAGCCAATTGCGCAGGTTATAGGTACGGTTAGACCATGAATGAGAATAACTCCACTCCTGGTGACCTTGACGAACTGCGGGAAGCGATCGCGCTTGTGCAGGTCCTAGAGCTCAATGATCACTCCAAGGCGTATGAAGAGATTCACATCAAGTTAGAAGAGGCGCTGCGATCGATTGATGGCAAGTAACTAGCCAATGAAGACTCGTTTAGACGCAGAACTGGTTCGTCGTGGATTAGCTAGATCGCGCGATCATGCTGCAGACCTTATTGAGTCTCGTATTGTTTTAGTCAGTGGTATTCCCGCCAGCAAACCGGCGTCGCAAGTTGATGCCGAAACTTCCATTGTGATTCAAGGCGAGCGTGATGATTTTGTTTCGCGCGGCGGACACAAATTAGCAGGCGCGCTTGATCACTTTAGCGAGGTCGTTGTGTCTGGCAAGCGGGCGCTCGATGCTGGCGCCTCAACTGGGGGATTCACCGATGTACTTCTCAAACGTGGTGTAAAAGATGTTGTGGCTGTCGATGTTGGGTATGGACAGATGGCATGGGAGTTGCGCCAAGATCCGCGCGTCATAATCCTCGATCGCACCAATGTCCGTCACTTGACTCTCGATCAGGTGGGTGAAGCGGCTGAGATTGTCGTTGCAGACCTCTCCTTTATATCGCTGACTTTAGTTCTTCCAGCTTTGGTGAGCGTCTCGACTCCTGGCGCTGACTTTCTCGTTATGGTCAAGCCGCAATTCGAGGTGGGCCGTGAACGTTTAGGGGCTGGGGGAGTCGTACGAGATCCCGAGTTGCGCGCAACTGCGGTTCAAGAGGTAGCAGACTGTGCGTACGATATGGGTCTAGGTTGTCTGGGAGTGGTTGCAAGTCCACTTCCTGGGCCAGCTGGAAATGTTGAGTACTTTCTCTGGTTGCGCCGGGGGAGTGCAGAGTTAAATGCGGCGGATTTAGAAGCGGCGATTGCCGATGGACCACAATAGTTCTTATCGAGAAGAGGGGAGCCTTTGATGCGTAGCGCGCTTCTTGTAATTCACCCCACTCGACCCGAAGCCGTAGCTTTCGCCAAAGAGCTCATTCTCGCGTTACGGTCAGTTGGCATCTCCAGCACTACAAATTACCTCGGAGGACTTCCAGAATCTGAAGGTATGAGCGCTGCACGCGACTTTGAAATAGCAATTGTCTTGGGCGGCGATGGAACGATATTGCGAGCCGCGGAGCTCGTCTTGGGAACAGCTATTCCGATTCTCGGTATCAACCTAGGCAATGTTGGATTTTTAGCAGAGATTAACCGCCCCTCTGCCGATGAGTTGGCGGCAGCAATCGCCGCAAAAGATTATCGCGGTGAGTCCAGACTGCTTTTGAGCCACGAAGTGCGTCGCAACGGAGAGGTCATAGCTTCTGGCTGGGCGCTCAACGAATTTACTATCGAACGAAGTCACTCGCAGATGGTCGCAGTCTTCGTTCAAATAGATGATCGCCCACTATCGCGGTGGGGTTGCGATGGCGTCATCTGTGCGACCCCTACCGGTTCGACGGCGTATGCATTTTCAGCGGGAGGCCCAGTTCTCTGGCCCGAGGTTGAAGCAATAGTTGTATTGCCACTTGCAGCTCACGCACTCTTCTCCAGACCAATGGTAATTTCACCGGCTTCAACTGTTGTTATCGATATCGAATCTCCAGAGGCGATGGTCACTGCAGATGGAATGCGGAAAATTCCCTTGCAAGCCGGAGACCGCGTCTTCGTAAGTAAGTCTCCACATCGCGTTGAAATACTGCACGTCGAATCGGCTGTCTTTACCGATCGTCTTGTTGCAAAATTTAGATTGCCCATTGAAGGCTGGCGCAGTGAGTGAGAATTTCCGCGGGCTAGAAGAGATAAGCATCCGCAATCTAGGAGTTATCGAATCAGCCGAAATCCAGTTCACATCTGGGCTCAATGTTTTGACGGGTGAAACCGGCGCTGGAAAGAC
>CAIKID010000231.1 GCA_903827345.1 uncultured Actinomycetes bacterium
CGCCTCAACTGCTGGGTTAAGGCCCATCGCGAGAAAGAGAGCAATGATGATGAGAACAAATGTCTGGCTGGCAGCGGCAAGTGAGCGCATCACCACTAGTGCCAGCAATCCACCTGCAGTTGCAAGAAAGCCAAAGTAAAAGGGGTGAGAGTGGTTTATCGGATCCCCTGGCAGTCCATAATCCACGGGGGTTTCCTCATGCTTTCCTGCACTCTTCTTAAAGCGATCTGAGATTGCCATGGGGATAGTGTAAACGGTGGGAACAATCACTTTGAAGATGACTCTGCTATTTACATTCAATTAACCTGAGTAAGAGAGAATGCCCTCATGACATTGAAAATAACTGGCCTGGGCGAAGAGATCGCCGCTCTTTCCAGTTTGCCATGGGATCAACCACTTGAGGATTGGCCCGAGGATCCCTCATTGGCAGAAAAGCGTGGAATCTCCCGACATGTCGTTCGTCTTGTCCGCGCCACTGATTTCGTTGATAGCGAGATTTACGCGGTTAAAGAGACGGTTTCTGAATTTGCTAACCGCGAGTACCGACTTCTCCGAGAACTTTCACATTTGGGTGCGCCCAGCGTGGATCCAATTGCCGTTATTGAGGGCAGAGAGGATTCCAATGGAGAAGAGTTGCCTTGCGCACTTGCTACGCGATTCTTGCCATTTTCCCTGCCGTATCGGGTGCTTTTGTCGGGGGATGTCACAGCTCATGATGTGATGACGATGGCGAATGCTTTGGCCTTACTTCTCGTTCGAGTGCATCTCCTTGGATTTTGGTGGGGCGACTGCTCCCTTTCCAACACTCTCTTTCGGCGAGATGCTGAAGGATTCGCCGCATATTTGGTAGATGCTGAAACTGGGGAGTTCCAAAAGACTCTGAGTGACGGCCAGCGCGAACACGATCTAGATATCGTGCATTTCAATGTTGCAGCAGAGTTAGAGGATCTAGCAATATCAGGAGTCTTATTTCCAGGTATGGATCCCATTCGCGCAAGTGATGGACTCATACGCCGGTATAGAAGATTATGGAAAGCGCTTAAAGAACCACAGTTGCTCGATGCATCAGATCGCCACGCTGTTGAACGCGCGATGCGCGAATTGCAAGATTTAGGTTTTGCAGTTGAAGAGGTATCAGTTTCACTTGATGGTGCAAGTCAGGCACTTTCATTTCAACCCAAACTTGTCTCTGCTGGATATCACCAACAACGTTTGCGCGAATTAACCGGGCTTGAGACGGAAGAATTACAAGCCAAACGATTACTCGCATCTTTTGATCGCTATCGAGGTCGAGAGGAAAAGCCGCGTGGCCCCATTGAGGCAAGTGCTCAACGTTGGCTACGTGAGGTCTTTGAACCAGTTACAGGGTTGGTGCCACGTTCTTTGCAGGGGCGTATTGAGCCTGCACAGTTCTTTCATGAGACTTTGGAGCATCGTTGGTATCTCAGCGAGAACGCAGGCCATGATGTTGGTTTAGATTTCGCTGCTCACTCGTATATTTCTGAGATTTTGCCATTCCGTCGAGATTCGGGAGTCGAAATCAAGGCATAATAGAGCAGTGACTCTTCCAGCTAACTTTGGCCGAGCGATTGACTTGAGCGGTCTTGGTAAGGCACCCGCAGCTGTTTCATCCCAGTCATCTGTTGCACAAGTAAATGCGGCAAATATTGGCACCGAATTTCTCGCCTTGTCACGTACTAAGCCCGTTGTTATTGCTTGTTGGTCACCGCGCAGTCAAGAGTCAATGA
>CAIKID010000232.1 GCA_903827345.1 uncultured Actinomycetes bacterium
TCTTGTAGATTAAAACCAGCGGCAGCGCAACGAGATCGGCGAAGATAAAGGAGATTGTGCCTCCGAAGGAAATTCCAGAATTCCAGAGCGCCGCGCTCAACGGCACGTTGCCAACTGAGCAGACAAAACTTATAAATGCGATGAACGGCCCAAGGACCACGTTTTCGATGGTGGAAAGTAATCCATGTCCAGATAAGAAGAGGTGGCGCCACCAAGAGATGGGGATCAAGGTATCTGCCAACCCTGCGACAAGAAAACCGATCACTAATTCGGTGCGCACCATTGTTAAATCGCCAACTGTGAATCCGGCGGCGTCATGCCACGTGGACTTTTTCTTTGGCATGGAATCCTCCGCCATCGCAAGAAGTTGAATCTTCTTTGGCAGATGCAGTTTGGGCAAAATCAAAGTCAGTAGAACGATCATGATGAATCCGCCAACGAATTCTGCAAGGGCGAACTGCCAGCCCAAGAGAGTCCACATCACTAGCCCCAGTTCAAAGACGAGATTGGTGCTTGCGAACATAAAGACAATTGCCGTAGTGAAATCCGCACCTTTATCAATCAAACTTTTCGCGATTGCACTTGCCGCGTACGAGCAACTAGAACTTATCGCGCCAAGAACGGATGCCTTTGCGACAGTCGCCGGCTTGTGATTTCCCAGAGTAGCGAGGGCTTTCTCACGCGAAGTGAATGCTTGAATCGCGCCTGATATTGCGAACCCTAAAACTAACGCCCAGAAAGTGTCGAAGAACATCCACCAGCTATCACGCAGCCCAACGCTAAGATTCCCCATAGGTTTAGTATCTCACCCTTATTGTGAGTGTCTGCCTGCTCATTTTTCAGGTTCTGGTGCGCTCATAGTCGTACAATCACAGTTGTGTCAGTCGCTATTAGTGCTCAAAACCTCAATGTGCAACGCGACAAGAACCATATCTTGCATGACCTCACCGTTGAAATTCCTCGTGGTGTGGTGATGGGCTTACTTGGCCCTAGCGGAAGCGGCAAAACAACCTTCATGCGCGCTGTTGCAGGTCTACAACGGATCGCAAGCGGCGAGATTCAAGTACTTGAGATGCCGGCTGCTTCTAAACCGCTGCGCAGCAAGATCGGCTATTCGACCCAAAGTGCCAGCGTGTATTCAGATCTGACCTGCATTCAAAATATTCGTTACTTCGCCTCTTTGTATCCTCATAACGAGAAGACTCCAGAAGAAATTCTTGCCGATGTTGATCTGTCTAGGAATGCAGATCAAATGGCCGAATCTCTCTCAGGCGGGGAGCGAGCTCGCTTGGCGCTTGCAACCACGCTGGTTGGCAGTCCAGAGCTATTGATTCTAGATGAGCCGACGGTTGGGTTGGATCCGGTACTGCGAGTTCAACTCTGGGCACTCTTTAATAAATTGGCCGCACAGGGGAAGACGCTTTTGGTAAGTAGCCATGTGATGGATGAGGCAGATAGTTGTCACCAGTTGATTTTGCTGCGCGATGGCCGGGTTTTGGCGCAAGGGACTCCATCGGAACTGCGGACGCGATCCGGTAAGAGCCGAATGGACGAAGTCTTCATTTCGTTAATTGGTGCAGCATGAACATGCTCCGACTGATCGCCATGACCAAACGCGTATTGCTACAGCTCTGGCATGACCCCCGAACGTTGGCCCTACTATTTCTTTCACCCGCGCTCTTGATGACAATTTTAAAATATGTTTATTGGGCTCATCCTGATCAATTCCAACGCGTAGCTGGCTCAATGTTGGGCGTCTTTCCCATGCTGGTTATGTTCTTGATTACTTCGGTAGCAACTTTGCGGGAGAGAAGTAGCGGAACTTTAGAGCGCCTCATGATTTCACCGCTCGGCAAGGCAGAATTTATCGCGGGATATGCGATCGCATTTGGCCTGGCGAGTTTGGTGCAAGCCACAGCCGTTTCTTCTTATGCCATCTGGGTGCTCGGCCTCAAGATCGCAGGACTGCAAATTACCTTAATTTATGCGGCGATATTAGATGCGCTCATTGGTTTAGCAATTGGCTTAGCCGTCAGCACCTTTGCTAAGACCGAGTTCCAAGCTATTCAGTTCATGCCGGCAATCCTCTTGCCGCAACTATTGCTGAGTGGTCTCTTAATCCCGCGTGCAGCGATGCCACGGATCCTGCATGACCTCTCCAACTTCTTACCACTTTCATATGCCATCGATGCAACCCGCAAGGTCATTTCTAATCAAGGCTCGATTCTTAACGATTCACTCATCATCATTTTATTCTTGACGCTCATCCTCTCTGCCGGATCCCTCACGCTCAAACGACAGACGAAGTAGACCGCGTGAGTTATATAAGCGAGCTGCTTCCACATCGACGAGATTACGTTGATGCTAAAAAAGTTTGGCGTCACGATGTAGTCGCGGGGATCACCGTTGGAATTGTGGCTCTTCCGTTGGCGCTGGCATTTGGAATCACAACGGGTGCCGGAGCGCGAGCGGGTCTGATTACCGCTATTTATGCCGGTTTTATAGCAGCAATTTTTGGTGGTTCAAACTATCAAGTGAGCGGTCCCACGGGCGCCATGACCGTTGTATTGATTCCGATCGTCGTTAAGTACGGAACGGCATCGCTCGCTCCTCTGGGATTACTCGCCGGCGCGATGGTAATTCTGATGGGCGTAACGCATTGCGGTGTGCTCATCAAACGCGTGCCGTGGCCGGTGATGGAAGGTTTCACCCTTGGCATTGCACTAGTTATTGCCCTACAGCAACTTCCTTCAGTCTTAGCTTTTCACTCGGTCAGCGGGCCTAATACTCTCGTCACTGCATGGCGCACTGTCCGAAGTGCGATCTCTGCCGGAGTGCACTGGAGTTCACTTCTCATACTTGTAATTACCCTCTTCGTTAAATTTGCTTATCCGAAGATTTCTCACGCGCTCAAGATAAAAATACATATCCCCGCTAGTTTTGTTGCAATTATTTTTTCCACACTCTTGGTGGCTATCTTTTCGATTCATACTCCGCTTATTGGCAATCTGCCCCGCTCTTTGTATGTTCACGTCTCGCTATCGGGTAGCCATATTGGAGCCCCCGCACTTTTTATTGGCGCGATACAAATAGCGCTTTTAGCCGCGATTGAATCGCTTTTATCTGCCCGGGTAGCAGATCAGATGGTCCATGTACATGAATCGGCGCAGAGCTATAAACCCAATCGAGAATTGGTAGGACAAGGCCTGGCCACCGTGGTCTCTTCAATGGTCGGAGGAATGCCGGCAACGGGCGCTATTGCGCGAACGAGCGTCAACATCAGATCTAAGGCAGCCAGTCGCATCTCTGCAATCACTCATGCCGCATTCTTGCTCCTTGTTGTGCTTGTTCTTAACCCAGTTATTGCTCAGATCCCAACCGCTGCTCTGGGCGCTGTGTTGATAGGCACTTCATACCGAATTGCAAAGCCAGCAAATCTTATGGAGATGTTGAAGACAACGCGCTTGGATGCCACTACCCTGCTTATAACGGCTGTCCTAGTCGTAGTTATCGGATTGATTTGGGCCATAGCGATAAGCACAGCTGGCTATTTTCTTGCCAGAACAATCCTCAAAAGAGTGAAACGCTAGAAGAGTTACTATCGCGGGTTTTGGACGTATTCCACGAGCGCGATGCGCTCTGAGTCAATCTCGCTGACGTGGGACTTAACAACATCCCCGATGGAAATTATCGAGATTAGTTCTCCGGCGTCATTAACAACAGGCACGTGACGTATTCGCCGTTCGGTCATTAAGTTCATTAAATCTGCCACGGTGGAATTGGGTGTGCAGGTCGTGACATTGACGGTCATGATGTCACGCACATGAAGTCGCGATAACTCATGGAAGTGAATGGGGAGCGCTGCCACGATGTCGCGCTCTGAAA
>CAIKID010000233.1 GCA_903827345.1 uncultured Actinomycetes bacterium
AGAATCTCTTAACCTTCCATCATCTAAAGCGACCAAGGCGCGCATGGATGGCAGGGTCACCGCTCGGATAATCGCCGGATAGTCCGTTGCTGCAGCTTCGGCTAGGCGCAGAAATTCCAATGTAATATCTTCCTGCTCCAACATAAACGCGGCTGTTGCTGCGGCCCTAAAACTGGAGAGAAGATGGGTTGCGAATTGCGGGTGTACAGAGCTAGGCATCATCGATGACTTGCGCGCCAATGCGGTGACCTTGCTGTATTCACCAATAAAAAATGCGATGCGAATTTCTAATAGATTTAGTTCAGCGCTTACCGCGTCAATATTTCCTTCAGCTATAAGCAAGGTCTGCAGCGCTTTCTGAAAGACTATAGCCCGCTCCACATTTCCAGTGACAATCTCGAAGGCGCCTTGCAGGTAGATGGAGTTAGCAGGTTCGATAAGAGAATTTCTTTCAAGTTTAACTAGATGGCTAAGGAACGCCTCTCGATCTGCACTGAGCAATAATTCGAGGATGTACTTTCCGGTTAATTGGAGTGCCTCTTGATCATCTCCAACTAGCTCTAGTAGTCGAATAGCGGAGGCTACTTGGGAATGGGAAAGGAAGAAGTCCCTGGCTTTTGTAACAAACTCTCTTACTGATTCGACATTTTGTAGTGCACCCAAAATGAGGAAGTCCTTGAGAATTTCTTTAACTTTATACGTGTCTGGATTTTGGCTAAGCCGCTCCAAATAAATTCCTTGGAAATCCAACTCTCGAAGTGTTGCCATGGAGTTCAAGGGGAGGCCTAAGTCAGGTAAATCCATTACAGAAATGCTCTGCAGCAGAGAAATCTTTTGAAGAAGCGCGAGTGATTCTTCTGGAAGTTGCAGACAAACTCGCTCGACCAAATTTTGGCGGCGCGCTGCTGCCGAGCTATGTATATTTTTAACGCTGAGGTTGTCTATGTCAGCCAAGGCCATCTGTATCCCAATCGGCCATCCATCTAGCTCAGCTATCGCTTCTGGTATTCGCGAATCATCTGGATCGATGTCATTCAGTCTGGCGACAAGAGCAATCTCTGAGCCATTAAATTTTAAATCTTCGATCGTTAGATAATTGAGGATGGACATATTTTGTTCGCGACCGTATATGGCGGTTGGTACATTTTGGCGAAGATTTAAAGAAGATAAATTGTGTGGTGCATTATCAACCCAGGCTTGGAGAAGCGGGAGAGAGAACGGCGAGATTAGATGTAAATTATCGATGACAAAATGAAAATCATGTCCGAATCTTCCGATCTCTTCGCAAATTTTGGAAATTGCGATGGCGCCCATCGCTTGGATGTCGGACTCTTCGGTTACCCAATCTGCAAATCCAGGTTTCACTCGACGAATTGCCTCCACCACATGAAATACTGCCGTGCGCTGAGAATCTTCTGCAGAGACGGTGTACCAAGCTGTGATGGTTGGATATTTAGCCGCCCATTGTGAACCCAGAACGGTTTTACCAAAACCGGTAGGGGCAGTTACACCCAAGACGCGCGGAGCAGGTCCCTCCACCCAGTCGAGAAGTCGGTGCCGCGGAAAAAAGTTCGGTGACACCGGAGGCGGCGTGATTCGAATCTGCGACACCCCAGGTAATAGTTCTCTTTTCACTCACCCATACTCTCATAGGGGTGAGGGTGAGGATGATGGGGTACCATTCAAAACACTCACCCCTAAAGTCACCCCTCACCCCGAGAACTTTGTAACTGTGGAGAACCAAGGGAGTGTGAGTCCGCGCCGCTAGGGTTGGCGGATGGCCAGCGCAAAGAACCAACAGATGAAGTTGGTCGGCGAAGCCCTAAACGCTGCGATTGAGGCTATTGGCGGGGAACCACGTGAAGGCCAGATCCAGATGGCCGAAGCTGTGGCCAACGCCCTGACCGACCGCCACCACCTCTTAGTTCAAGCGGGTACGGGTACCGGTAAATCCCTGGCTTATCTGGTGCCCGCCCTGGTGCACGGCAAGAAGGTCTTGGTAGCCACCGCAACGCTCGCTTTACAGCGTCAATTGGTCGAACGTGATTTGCCGAAGATTCAGCCGGCGCTAGAAAAAGTTCTGAAGCGCGATCTCACCTTCGCTGTTTATAAAGGCGTCGGCAATTACCTGTGCTTACAGAAGATGAATGGTGCCGAGCAAGATCCCGACGGCGATATGTTGATGGAGATCGGCGCGCTAGAAAAAGATCAGAAGCGACTTAAAGCGTGGGCCAAGACTCCCGGTGTTTCGGGGGATCGCGATGACGCTCCGGATGTAGACCGTCGAGTTTGGTTCGCAAACTCGGTCTCGGGCCGGGAATGTATCGGTAAAGATGATTGCGCCTTTGGATCGCAATGCTTTGCCGTGGCGGCAAAGGCCAAGGCGCAGACCGCCGATGTAGTTGTCACCAATCACACGCTCCTTGCAATCGAAATCGTCGATAACCACGCGATTCTGCCGGAGCGCGATGCGGTGATCTTGGATGAAGCCCACGAATTTATGGATCGCACCACACAAGCTGTAACCGAAGAGTTGACCGCTGCACGCTTTATCTCTCTCGCCATAACCCAACCAGCAGATGCGAGCAGGTAGACCTTGGAAGGCAACCTTCTCCTGCGCCATCGTGATCCAACGGTGCAAGCCTTCGTTCTCGGGAAAGAGAT
>CAIKID010000234.1 GCA_903827345.1 uncultured Actinomycetes bacterium
CCCGTGTTAAATGTGATCCGGTATCCATCTAGACCCAGAGATGCGGCCAATTCTCGAGCAGCACCAAAGAGCTCCGACAACGTCGCCGAATCAGCGGCCGCCAACTCCGCGGCGTTCTCAAAATGCTGACGCGGAATGATCAAGATGTGGGCAGGGGCCTGTGGATCTAAATCATTAAAT
Organism: uncultured Actinomycetes bacterium; assembly: GCA_903827345.1. Taxonomy (GTDB): domain Bacteria; phylum Actinomycetota; class Actinomycetes; order Nanopelagicales; family Nanopelagicaceae; genus PALSA-747. The sequence goes on from CAIKID010000234.1 coordinate 181, forward strand.
GCAACGACTCGAGCGCTCTCGTACAAAAAATTGGTCGGAATTTCACCACCGGCAATCTTGCAAAAGATGCACATAAGAAAAGCCTATTCCTACCAGCGCCCGATAAGGGCTGAAATTGCGGAAAGTGCGGCGAAACCTGCATGCGAAGCTCGAAATACCTCGCGGCCGAGCACGACGACTGTTCCGCCTGCGGCACCCAAGAGGCCCAATTCTTCCCCGGTTAATCCGCCCTCGGGGCCGATGACCAAAACAATAGGACCGCCAGAAATACTCTGTGCTGCATCAGAAATCTTTATCGTTGCGCTCTCGTGGAGAACAAATAAATTTGCCTCACCGCCAAACCGCTTCACAATCTGTGCCGTCGAGATTGGGCCTTCAATTTTTGGAAGGTTCAATCGACGTGATTGCTTCGCCGCTGTTACTGCAGTCTTTACCCACTTATCGCCGAAATCGTCTTGCCATTTAGCAATGGATCGTTGTGATTGCCACGGGATGATGGTCGTGGCTCCAGCCACCGTCAGGAGTTCGATCGCCTCTTTAGCGCGGTCAGATTTCATCAGCGCCTGGATCACTATTAGCTCAGGGAGTACCTCATCTGCAATACCGCGTTCGGCGATGGTGACTACGAAGCTCTTCTTATCGATTGCCGCAACGCTACCGCGCGCCCAAGCCCCGCTGCCATCCGCGAGCATGATCTCTTCGCCCACTTCGATCCGAAGCACTTTAATCGCATGGTGCGCTTCATCCCCGACAACAACGGCGTTCTCTCCGCTGCCTAAATCTGGTATGAAGAAAAGTGTCAACATCGCTTATCGATTAAATGCGTCGCGCATGCGCCCAAAGAGGCTCTGCTCTTGGTGATCCTTGGTGCGATCGTGCAGCAGGAAACTTCCTACCTTTTCTCCGCGAGATTCTGCAAACTTCTTCAGCAGTTCTTGCTCCTCTTTATTGAGTTTCTGCGGCGTAACTACTTCTACATGAACGATGAGATCGCCCCGACCGCCACCGCGTAACTTCGTTACTCCCAAACCACGCAAGGTCACGGCATCTCCAGATTGGCATCCGGCTTTGATCTCTACTTGTTGCTCGCCATCGAGGGAACCGATCTTTACTTCAGTGCCCAGAGCAGCAGCAACCATCGAAATGGAAAGCGAAAGGTGGAGATCTTTTCCATCGCGAATCAAAAATTCGTGCGTCTTCTCGACGATCTCTACATATAAATCTCCAGCAGGTCCTCCCCCAGGGCCAACCTCACCTTGGCCCGCAAGATGAATGCGATTTCCGCCTTCAACGCCGGCAGGAATCTTTACATTTATTGTGCGACGAGAACGAACTCGTCCATCTCCCGCGCATTCGCCACAGGGAGTTGGAATAACCGAGCCATAACCGCTGCAATTATTGCAGGGGCGACTCGTCATTACATTTCCGATAAACGATCGAGTGACTTGTTGAATTTCGCCGCGACCTTTACAAATGCCGCAGGTCTGGGGCTTGGAATTATCGGCGCATCCAGTTCCGCCGCACTTGTCGCAACGTACCGCGGTTTCAACATTGAGTTCACGCTCTACTCCGAAGCAGACTTCTTCAAGCGTGAGTTCGACGCCGATAAGGGCATCTTGACCAGCACGCGCTCTGGAACGTGGACCACGCGAACCGCCGCCACCGAAGAAGGCATCCATGATGTCGCCGAAGCCAAAGTTCTGGGCTCCGCCACC
>CAIKID010000235.1 GCA_903827345.1 uncultured Actinomycetes bacterium
GTTCTCTTGATCTGGCATCACACCATTTTCGGGGCGATTGAGAGAAGAGCGTCCAGCCTTTGCAGATGCGTAGACGATGGGGAATTCAATCTGCTCTTCATTGGCATCAAGATCCAAGAAGAGGCCGTAAGCCTCGTCGACAACCTCTGCGATACGTGAATCGGGGCGGTCAACCTTGTTGATCAAGAGGATAACCGGGAGATTCTTTTCGAGAGCTTTACGCAATACGAAACGAGTCTGCGGCAGTGGACCTTCAGATGCATCTACGAGCAAGATAACGCCATCGACCATCTCAAGTCCGCGCTCAACTTCGCCACCGAAATCGGCGTGGCCTGGAGTATCGATGATATTTACCGTCAGCGCGCCACGGCGAATCGAGGTGTTCTTCGCAAGAATGGTAATTCCCTTTTCACGTTCTAGATCCATGGAATCCATAACGCGATCGCGGTTTTCGCCCTCTTTTTGGTGCTCGGAGAACGCACCTGATTGTGTCAACATCGCATCGACCAAAGTGGTCTTGCCATGGTCAACGTGGGCGATGATTGCGACGTTACGCAGATCTTCGCGCTTCTTGAGTTCACCTGTGATGAACGGACTCTTCTCGTACTTAAGTTTGATTGTCATACGTTGAACCTAAATTCCACTACATCGCCGTCAGCCATTACGTACTCTTTGCCTTCCATGCGGACTTTTCCGCGAGCACGGGCTTCTGTCATTGAACCTGCTTCTATCAAATCATCAAATGCCACTATTTCGGCTTTGATGAAACCTTTTTGGAAATCGGTGTGAATCACACCGGCCGCAACTGGTGCGGTATCGCCCTTATGAATCGTCCACGCGCGAGTCTCTTTTGGACCGGCGGTGAGATATGTCTGAAGTCCTAGTGTTTCGAAACCTACGCCTGCGAGTGTGACAAGTCCAGGCTCTTCCATTCCGATCTCTTTAAGAAATTCTGCTAAATCTTCTTCATCGAGCTCGGCCAACTCTGCCTCTGTCTTAGCATCTAAGAAGATTGCCTTTGCAGGTGCGACCAACTTTTGCAGGCTGGCGCGCAGTTCTAGATCGCTCAACTCGGCGGCATCGACATTAAATACATATAAGAAGGGTTTGGTCGTCATCAACTGCAACTCTGCGATGGCGGCGAGGTCGATCTTGGAACCCGAGAGCAACTTTCCATCGTTCAAGATTGCCTGCGCCTGTTTTACAACTTCTAAAGTCGCGGCCTTCTCTTTATGAATCCGAGATTCTTTCTCTAAGCGCGGAATCGCCTTTTCGATCGTCTGGAGGTCAGCGAGCGCGAGCTCCATGTTGACTACTTCGATATCGGATGCTGGGTCTAGAAATTCTGCGGTGCGTTCGCCTTCGCGGGTGACGTTCTCGTCTTTAAAAACCCGGATGACCTGACAGATGGCGTCGGTCTCGCGGATGTTGGCGAGGAACTTGTTGCCAAGGCCAGCACCTTCGGAGGCGCCTTTGACGATTCCGGCGATATCAACAAATGAGACGGCGGCGGGGAGCAACTTCTCTGAACCAAATATCTTGGCGAGCTGGGCCAGACGGGGGTCTGGAACGCCGACGACGCCAACATTGGGCTCGATAGTGGCGAAGGGGTAGTTGGCAGCCAGGACGTTGTTCTTGGTCAGGGCATTAAAAAGGGTCGACTTTCCCACATTTGGCAGTCCGACGATTCCGATTGAGAGGCTCACGAGGAGGCTAGCCTACGGGGCTTTGTCGGTCCTTCCTGCCACGATACGGCTATGAGCAACAGCGCAACGGCAATACTGGCCCTGGTTATTGGGCTTTTCCTCGGAATCGCCCTCGGAACCATGCTGGCCCGGGCTAAAAACCGCCCTATCGACACCTCCGCCGAGCTCGCCGCCAAGGCCGGTGAATTGGCCTCCGCCGAAAGGTTGATCGCCGAATACAAGACCCAGATCGAAGCCGATCGCAGCAAGACCGAAACCGCGATCAAGCTCAACGCAGAGTTAGAGGCGATGAAGCTCCGCGTCGAAGATTTGAATCGGATCTCCCAAGATGCCGACCGTCGTCGATTGACCGCCGAGGCCGAGATCAAGACTCAGATCACGCAGATGGCATCGCATAACGAGAATTTGGTAAACCAAAC
>CAIKID010000236.1 GCA_903827345.1 uncultured Actinomycetes bacterium
CTGTTGATGCCAGCCACCTGCAAGGCATCGCTGATCTTGTGCGCCACCACGTCAACCCCATCGGAAACAGCAAACTTCACGATGTTTACTGATGGAACCTGGCAGCGCCTAGAAGGTGACACGCCGATCGTTACCGTCAACGTCGCCCGCCTGCTTACCGGGACGATTCCAGCATCGATGAAGGTCGGAGTCGCGTATCCAATAACGGCCCAAGTCAGTCCGGCAACCGCTGGCGTAACTGTCGCGCTCAACAATGGCGCAACGGCCGTAACCGACATAACAGGTAAAGCCGCATTTACGGTCACTAATAAGGCATCTGGTTTTACACAATACCAATTATCGATCGCTTCAGATCTAATTTTCGCAAGCGTACAGACTGGATTCGTTACTGTATGGCTTCGTTAATTTTCAATTGGGCAACGACGAGAGAAGGGGTGCGTGATGTCAACTGACACGATGATTGAATCTGAACTCGACATTTCGCAACTCGTTGACAAGCCATGGGTGACGATCGTCTGGGATGACCCGGTCAATCTCATGAGTTATGTAACTTATGTATTTATTAAGTTATTTGGCTTCTCACCCGAAAAGGCCAATTCACTCATGCTGCAAGTTCACAACGAAGGACGCGCCGTCGTTTCAAATGGCTCTCGAGAAGAGATGGAGCGCGACGTGCAGCGCTTACATGAGCATGGACTCTGGGCTACCCTGCAACGTGATGACAAGAATTAACCGGGCGATGTGATGTCAGAATTCTCTCGCGATGGCGATTTATATTCCTTAGATCTTTCGATTGATGAAGCTCATATCTTCATCAATCTCGTGGAGCAACTTCTTGAATTGCTGGGTGAGGGAGATTTCAATCATCACTATGACGAGAGCGATCCCTTTGCGCAGTTGATGTCACAACTAAAAGCGGCTCCCGAGGAGATCACAGTTCCAGAAGATCCAGTTCTTTTGCGTTTACTACCCAACGCATATGCGGATCCAGAGGCAGCAGCAGATTTTCGACGGTATACCGAGCCCACCTTGCGCGGAAAGAAACAGCGCGCTCTCAAAGAGGTGCGCGCAGCACTAGAAATTATTGTCGATGAAGATCGTGCTGGTGTCGTCGAAGAACTCGATAGCGAAATTTGGCTGATGGCAATCAATGACCTGCGCCTCGCCCTATCCGTGCGTTTAGAGATTGACCCCGGAGCGTTCGATCTCTTTGAAACGTTATCGGATACTGATCCGCAGAAAGCGATATATGCCGTGTATTTCTGGTTGGGCTGGCTACAGACGAGTCTGCTGAACCTCCTAACAGGCGGGTAGACTTACCGGGTGCCGCACCCTTTATCCACTGCCCCCATCGGAGTATTTGATTCCGGCTTAGGTGGTCTCACCGTTGCGCGAGCAATCATTGATCAACTTCCAGGCGAGTCGATGATCTACGTTGGCGACAATGCCAGAGGGCCATACGGTCCGCGCCCACTCGCCGAAGTTCGCTCATTTGCTTTAGAGATTTTGGATGAGTTAGTTGCCGCAGGGGTCAAAGCGATTGTTATCGCGTGCAACACCGCGAGCTCTGCAATGCTGCGCGATGCTCGTGAGCGCTACGAAATACCTGTCCTCGAAGTTATTCAACCTGCTGCACGTCGTGCCGTCTCTGCAACTCGCTCGGGGCGCGTTGGAGTAATTGGCACCAATGCCACTATTGAATCAGGTGCTTATCTAGATTCCTTCGCAGCGGCCCCACACCTCACTATTACCTCTGTTGCCTGCCCGGCTTTCGTCGAATTTGTCGAGCGTGGTGAAACTTCTGGGCCAGCAATCACGGCAATCGCGCGCGAATATCTGCAACCTTTGATTGCTGCCGAAGTTGATACCCTGGTCTTGGGGTGCACTCACTACCCACTACTTACCGGCGTGATCTCTTATGTAATGGGGGATGAAGTTACCTTGGTTTCCAGTGCGGAGGAGACTGCGAAAGATTTATACCGCACCCTTGTCGAGAAGGATCTACTCAATGTTTCTGGGTCTCCAACTTATAAGTTTGTTGCTACCGGCGACACCGATTCATTTAACAAATTAGCCCGCCGATTCCTCGGCCCGGAAGTACATAGCGTCGAAGGAGCAATATAAGTGAGCAATCGCCTTGATAATCGCGGAGTAGACGAACTTCGCCCGATCACTTTTACGCGCAACTGGTTAAAGAATGCCGAAGGATCTGTACTGGTTGAATTTGGAAATACCCGCGTGCTCTGCGTGGCTTCATTTACGCCGGGCGTCCCACGTTGGTTAACTGGTAAAGGCCAAGGTTGGGTTACGAGCGAATATGCCATGTTGCCGCGCGCTACTCATACCCGCTCTGATCGCGAAAGTGTTAAAGGCAAACTCGGCGGGCGTACTCAAGAAATATCTCGCCTCGTCGGGCGTTCACTTCGTGCAGTAGTTGATACGCGCGCTCTCGGTGAAAACACAATTGTTATTGATTGCGATGTATTGCAAGCAGATGGCGGAACACGTACCGCGGCTATAACGGGTGCTTATGTCGCACTCGCCGATGCAATAACTTGGGCTAAGGGCAAAGGTCACATTCTCGCCGATCGCCAACCATTGCGTCAGTCAGTAGCAGCCGTCAGCGTAGGAATTATTAAAGGGGTTCCGATGCTTGATCTCTGTTACGAAGAGGATGTCGACGCCGATACCGACATGAATATCGTATGTACCGGTGATGGAAACTTTGTTGAAGTCCAGGGAACTGCCGAAGGTGTCCCCTTCGATCGCGCGCTACTCAATCAACTCCTCGACTTGGGCGTAGCTGGCTGCGCTGAGCTCACCCGCCTGCAGATCGCCGCTCTCGCTTAAAGCGCGAAAGGGAATTAAACACTGTGGATGAACCAAAGAGAGTCGTATTAGCCACCAGAAATCTCGGCAAGGTAAAAGAGTTCGAACGGATGCTGCAGGGCGCGGATCTCGACATTCAGGTCTTGGGGTTGCGTGACTTCCCGGATATGCCTGATGTAGAAGAGACAGGTAGCACCTTCGCCGAAAATGCTTTGCTCAAGGCCCACCAAATTTCGAAGTACACCGGACTTCCTGCCCTCGCTGATGACAGCGGCCTTTGTGTCGATGCCCTCGGGGGAGCGCCTGGAATCTTCTCCGCGCGTTGGGCTGGTAGCCATGGCAATGACAGAGCCAATCTGGAGAAGGTGTTAAGTCAGATGATCGAAATAGAGTCTCCGCACCGGAGCGCTCACTTTAGATGTGCTGTTGCGTTAGTGATTCCAAGCAATCACCCTGCCGGAGCGCACGAGGTTGTGTGCGAAGGGGAGATGGTCGGTGACCTAGCTTTAGAGCCGCGTGGCACCCATGGTTTTGGATACGACCCGATCTTTGTCGCCAGTGGATATACCCAGACCACCGCTGAATTGCCCGCCGAGGAGAAGGATCGAATAAGCCATCGCGGAAAGGCCTTTGCGGCGATTTTTCCCGAGATTGTTCGCCTTTTTTAGCCTCTTATTTCATGAAGGGGGCGTGGAATACTGAGAAGTTCAATTTATCTAAGGTACGATTTTGTCATTAGTTCGACCCGTCCCGATCAGATCTTCGATCACTTTTAACTGAGGAGTCACCCGTGGCCGTCAAAAAGACCGCTAAGAAGTCAACCGCTAAGAAAACCCCTGCAAAAAAGGCGGTAGCTAAAAAAGTAGCGAAGAAGGCTCCAGCTAAGAAAGTTGTGAAGAAGGTTGCCAAGAAGGCTCCAGCTAAGAAAGTTGTGAAGAAGGCTGTTGCGAAGAAGGCTGTTGCCAAAAAGGTAGCGAAGAAGGTTGCCAAGAAGGCTCCTGCGAAGAAGGTTGCCAAGAAGGCTCCTACCAAAAAGGTTGCCAAGAAGGTTGCCAAGAAGTCAACCGCCAAAAAAGTTGCTACTCGGATTGTCATTCCTGCTGTTCCATCTCGCAGAACATCGACAGCTGCGGCGTCAGCCGGATCGGTTGTTTCAGTTGATTCTGCAATCAAGGTTCCAGCTCCAGTAGCGGCTGCGACTCCATCTCTTTCAAAGGCACCTGCTCAGAGCCAAAAGTCTTCATCTCGCGTTGTTCTTGCCGTTATCGTCGGCGTAGTTCTTATCGCGGTTTTGGTTGTTAATCGCAATCACAAGGCAGCCACAGATAGCTCAACAGCGCCAGCAACACCTGCGGCAACTGCTGCAGCGACACCTAGCGATACATCGCTAGCAGCGCTCACGCCAGCCCCAGGTTCTAGTTCGAGTGAAACAACTGCAACCGGAACTGTTATTGCTACAGCACCAAGTACTGCAAATGCAGCAACCGATCTTGCTCCTGTTGGAATCGTTGCGCATTACACCGCAACCGGTGCAACGATCTTCTGGTTCCCAGCGACGGGTGCAACTGGATTAACTACATACAACATTGAGGCAGCTTCCAGTGGCGGTGCATTTAAGTTGATCGCAACCGTTCCGGCAACACAGATCTCACTCGATGTCACCAAGGGCAGCACTGATGGTTGGACCTCGTTCAAGATCTCTGCCGTCTATTCCGATGGAGCTACCATTGCAGGTAAGGTCTTCGGACTTCCTGGCCAATTCGCTTAAATCTTCGGAAGATTCTTAGTAATTATTTGAGCGCTTCTAAAACCGCGCTTACGTAAACATTTCCACCAGCATCGCTCAGATGGACTCCATCTGGCGCGAAATATTCTGGATGGCCCTGAGATATCGTCGCCCAATCGACTAGTCGTGCCTGCGGATAATCACCGAGAACGAGATGAATGATCCGGTTATTGTCATCTCTCCAGGCTCGCGGCACTGCAGTATTAACCACAATCATCTGGGGTTGATTTTTTAGGAGCTCAAAGAGAGTGCGCACGTCGCTCTCTGTTAGGTGGTTATTATTTCCTAGATCGAAGATCACCTTGGATTTTTCTAAACCGGGGCGATCACTAGTCACAACTTGAATTAATTCGCCTATCTGCCTGCCCACCCGAGCATTGATTAACTCAATGGGGAAGTGGCTCAGCAACTTTTCTCTAATACCGAGAATGATCGAATCACCTGTTACCCATAACCCCGGTTTTGTAGTCGGCGTTACTGTCTGGATCAGGGGGGTTTGCGCACTCAATGAACCACTTGGAACGGAAATCCTTTTATCCTCCGAGAGCGCTGCCCAAGAGGCTCCGCCCGTCGATGCTACAAAACTCACTATCACTAGAGCAACCCAGATCTTTTGATTGCGTTGGGTCGCCTTGGTTCTGTACTTCATTCCCCGGATCCAGTTGGAAAGTTTTCCACGCCTAATTGGAATCTCCACCCAGCGCAATGAGATATCCGCCAGCGCAATGACGATGAGAATGCGGGCACAGTTGATTGCCCAACTTGCACCTGCAAGATCCACATTGGGACGCGTAACTTGAAATATCACCCAGTGCCATAAGTAGATTCCATATGATCGCTGGCCGATCCAGACCATTGGCCGGGCACTTAAAAGTGGTGCGAACCTTGAAGCTGGATGGACAAGTGAGGTGATAGTTGCGCAACCAAAGAGCGCTGCCAAAGGAAATGCGATCCGATAAAGCGCTGGATGCGATTCATCGATAAAGAAGAAGGTGCAGAGCAGGCCCAGTAAGCCAACTACGCCAATTCCATCCACGAAATCCTGGGCACGCTGTGAGATATTCTTATTGAGATTCTTCGGTATCCAACTCACAGCAAGGGCGGCGCCGAGGAATAGCCCCAAACTGTGGGTATCGGTACCGAAGTAGATGTGGCTGATGCTATTTGTTTTGGATGCATCCACATGAATCGAGTAAATGAAGAGCGCCAGACCCGAGATAAACGCGATCGCTAAAGAGATTTGTGCAACGCGCTTCTTTCCGAAGTAACGCAAAATTGTTAGCAAGATTAGTGGCCAGAGTGCGTAGAACTGAATTTCAACTCCGAGCGACCAGGTATGTTGCAATAGTGGTGGGCGACCGATCGCCTGAAAGTAATCTTGATGAACCCCTACAAGGTGCCAATTTTCACTACCGGTAAGAACATACGGCAGGTCACTTAAGAAGCGGTGGATAGCATCGGGCTTCCAAGCAGCAATTATGAATGTTGTTCCCCCGAGCATGAAGAGAAGTGGAGGAACTAGCCGGCGCACCCGCGCCCAATAGAACTCGCGCAGATCAAGTGCGCCCTTACTCATAATTGAATCGAGCAAGAGTCGGGTAATGACATAACCGCTGATAACAAAGAAGAGGTCGACTCCTAAAAAACCACCGGGAATCCAGTTAATCCCTAAGTGATAGAGAATTACCGCAGCGACAGCTATCGCCCGAAGCCCATCTATTGGAGCTATATAACGGGAGGCTTTAACCGCCATTATTTACGCTTTGGTGGTCTTCCCACGCTCTTGTGAGTAGTCGCCGCTTTCTTAACAGCTTTCTTCACAACCTTCTTTGCGGCTGGCTTGGCTGACGCAGGTTTTGCAGGAACTGGAGGTGTCGACCGGGTGAATTCCTTCTCCTTGGGGCGGAAGTTCTCATCCAATGCGCTTTCAATATCTACTCCGAGCGCTGCGAGTTTCTCAAAGGCCGTAGACATACGCGCTCTCGTCTGTCGAATGCCTTCTTCTGCGGCGGCAAGGGCTTGATGTTGTATTTTCTGCAATCGCTCCGATTCAGCGACAGCCCCACTTAACCAATGTTTAAAGTTAGCGATATCTGTTGTTGCTTCCAAAATTACATGATCGGCCTCGCGCTTTGCAGCTGAAGTGATTGAAGATGCCTCCCGATGCTTTGAATCGAGAATTTCTTGGGCCGCCTTCGATGCCTTATCGATCGCCTCTTTTGCTTCAAGTTCTGCGGCTTCTAAATACTTACGGCCGCGACCTTCTGCGGTTTGTAAGGCGCTGCGCGCTTTAGTTTCAGCGCCCTCTGTTAATTGTTTTGCCATCCGTTGCGCTTCTGACATGGCACGCTCTGCTGCGGCTACTGCGCGAGCTTCACGGGCTTGTGCAGTCTTAATAAGAGATGTCGCTGTCTCGGTTGCGAGGATTTCAAACTCTTCACGAGTCAGGCTCGTGATGTCGCGACGAGCCCGTAGATCTGCGAGTTCAGCTTCGAGTTCGCGGATCCGATCGAGAGTGCTGGTGTGAGGGGCTCCTGTAGCGCTCGTTGCTCCGGAAGGTACGGGGGCGGTCTCATCCTTGAAACCGAGCCATGATAAAAACTTCTTCTCAGCCATCTGGGGGTCCTTCCATCGCTACTCTGTCATTGATCCTGGTAAATGATCGCAATGAGCGATCATTCTAGAAACGACATCCTTGCCTAATATGCCTATAACCGTAAAGTGCATATTTATAAATATTCAGAGACTGGTGCGGGAGAAGGGACTTGAACCCTCACGTCCGAAGACACAGGTTCCTAAGACCTGCGTGTCTGCCATTTCACCACTCCCGCTGGAGCGTGGATACGCGGTAAGGGTACGGGTAGGTTAGCCTTAGAGCCAAATGGTCTTACGGCGGCCAAGAAAAGCGCCCAAAAAGGAGCAACAAGAATGTCACTTACCCCAACCCCTGCCGATAAATTCACCTTTGGTCTTTGGACCGTTGGCTGGCAGGCGCGCGATCCCTTTGGAGATGCCACCCGCGCCCCTCTTGATCCAGTTCGCTCGGTTAATGAGCTTGCAGCCCGTGGCGCATATGGCGTGACCTTTCACGATGATGACCTCATCCCTTTCGGCAGCGATGAGGCCGCGCGCAATGGCCATATCCACCGCTTTAAGAAGGCGCTGGAAGAGACCGGCATGAAGGTTCCTATGGCGACCACAAACCTCTTCACCCACCCAGTTTTCAAAGATGGTGCTCTTACTTCAAATGATCGCGATATTCGTCGCTTCGCCCTTACGAAGGCGATGCGAAACATTGATTTAGCTGCTGAACTTGGCGCGCAGATCTATGTCTGTTGGGGTGGCCGCGAAGGTGCAGAATCCGATGGAGCCAAGGATGCTTATGTGGCGCTAGAACGCTATCGCGAAGGCTTCAATATTCTCGGCGCTTATGTAAAAGATAAGGGCTACGACATTAAATTTGCGATTGAGCCAAAGCCCAATGAGCCACGCGGTGATATCTTCTTGCCCACCGTTGGACATGCGCTCGCCTTTATTAATACCCTCGACAATCCAGAGATGGTCGGCGTTAATCCAGAAGTTGGCCACGAGCAGATGGCGGGACTTAACTTTGTTCACGGTATCGCCCAAGCCTTGTGGCAGGGCAAGTTATTCCATATCGATCTCAACGGCCAGCATGGTCCTAAGTTCGATCAAGATCTCGTCTTCGGACATGGCGATCTGAAGTCGGCCTTCTTCTTGGTTGACCTTCTCGAGCGATACAACTATCAGGGTCCAAAGCACTTCGATTACAAGCCGGCTCGTACTGAAGATGATGCCGGAGTCTGGGAGTCCGCAACCGCCAATATGCGCACCTATTTAGCACTCAAGGAGCGCGCGTTGGCCTTCCGTAAGGATCCACGCGTTATCGATGCCATGAAGGCATCGCGTATCGATCAACTTGAAGTACCAACTCTTGCCGCTGGCGAATCATGGCGCGATCTGGGAGATGCATCATTTGATGTTGAACTAGCTGGTGCCCGTGGTTACGGTTACGAGAAGATCGATCAACTCGCTCTCGAGCACTTGATGGGCGTCAAGGCTTAAGCGAAAATTCAATAAAAAACGCGCCTCTTGATGAGGCGCGTTTTTTAATCTGGTTTTACTAATTAGCGATGTTTGCGCCTTTACGAGAGATGGCGTCAACAGAAGCAGAGATCAAGAGAACTCCACCGGTAACGAGGTACTGGGTACCTGAGCTGAAGCCCAGCAGGCCCATACCGTTGTTGATGATAGCGACTACAAGACCACCAAGGATGGCATCGCGTAATTTTCCCTTACCTCCGAAGAGCGAGGTTCCGCCGATAACAGCTGCACCCACTGCATAAAGCAAGGTAGTTCCGCCACCAGTTGTTGGTGAGATTGAGTTCGACATCGAGGCGAAGAGCATTCCTGCTATAGCGGCTAAGCCGGAGCAGATCATGAAGGCCAGGGTGCGTACGCGACGTACGTTGATACCAGAACGACGCGCGGCTTCAGCATTGCCACCGACTGCATATAGGTGGCGGCCAAAGACGGTGCGGTTAAGTACGAATGTTCCGATCATCAAAATGGCGAGAAGCACAGGAACTACAATCGGCATTCCCTTTATGCTGCTGTTGGGAGGATTGCCACGCTGCATATTAAGGACATATGTAGCACCAACTCCAAGAACAACAAAAATAACATTCTTCGTCAACCAGACTTTAAAGAGTTCAGATTTAAGATTCTTACGGCGTCTGTGCAGTATGCGATTTAAACCTAAGCCTACGTAGAGTGCCAGGCCGACAATAGTGAAGAACCAACTTACGACTGGGGTCAAGTTGTTATTTTGAACAGCGATGATGAAACGGTCCTGCAACAAAATCGTGCCGCCATTACCGGCCATCAAAAGTAGAACACCTTGGAAGGCTAAGAAGGCAGACAAGGTAACCACGAATGACGGAATACGCAGACGGGCAACCAAGGTTCCCATCAGCCATCCCAAGCCAATTCCGATGACAATGCTGATGAAGAGGGCGAGGTACCAAGGGAATTTATGATCATTGATAAGAAGAACCATCGCGGCACCGCAGACACCTGATGCGAAACCAGCTGAAAGATCGATCTCGCCGAGGAGCAGCACAAATACCAGACCCATTGCGATCACGATTACTGGCGCTGCTTGCGTAAGCAGGTTCGCCATATTTCGGGCGGTGAGGAAATACTGTGATGAGAATGTAAAGACAAGCCCGAGTGAAACTAATCCTAAGAATGCGGGCAGTGCACCAATGTCGCCGGCCTTGATCTTTGCGACGTAATCGGTAAGAACTGTCTTTAACGTGACCTCTTGGCTCGCGAGGTTCTCTGTATTGACGCTCATGCGTTGACTCCCACAATTCCCTCGGATTTACCGGTCGTAATTAATTCGACTACCTGATTGGCTTTCACGTTCTTTGTTTCAACCTGCACGGCCATGGTGCCGAGATAGAGCGGCGCGATGTAATCAGCTACAGCAAAGACATCGTTCAAGTTGTGGCTGATCAAAATAACGGCCAAACCATTATCGGCCAGGCGGCGCACCAGCTTCAGTACTTGTTCGGTTTGAGCAACGCCGAGAGCGGCGGTTGGCTCATCCAAGATCACAACCTTTGAATTCCAGAGTACAGCGCGCGCAATTGCCACGGTCTGGCGTTGACCACCCGAGAGAGATGAAACGGTCTGGCGAATAGATTTAACGGTTCGTACGGATAACCCATCCAAAGTTTTAGCGGCGAGGGATTCCATATGAGTTTCATTGAGAGTCACACCATTGCGTTCTTCGCGACCTAAGAACATGTTCTGCACGATGTCTAGGTTGTCGCAGAGGGCGAGATCCTGATACACAACTTCGATTCCAAGACCAGTGGAGTCACGTGGTCCGTTAATCTCAACCTTCTTGCCCTCGAAGAATATGTCACCAGATTCCGCGGTGTAGATACCAGCGATGCACTTAATCAGCGTGCTCTTTCCGGCTCCGTTATCTCCGACTAGCGCGGTGACCTTGCCCACGTGGGCATCGAAGTCAACGTTTTTGAGAACGTGTACCGGACCGAAAGATTTATTTATACCACGCAGCGAAAGAATGGGTTCGCTCACTAGAGACTCCTGTCAAAGTAGCTGGGATTGCTTAAAAGGCTTAAGCCCTGACTATAACGAAAAAAACTGGACCGAAGAGGTTATCTTCGGTCCAGTTTCACGTATTTTGCTACTTGGAACTAACGGTTAAGGGGTTTTAGACCTTACTTAACTCCGTTAGCTGCGCAAGCGGCTGCACCAGCGATATCGCAAATCTCTTTCGCTGTACGGAACTTGTCCGTAACAGTTACTTTGACATTTGCCTTCGTGATTGTTGTTGGGATCAAGAGAACTGACTTAACTACGCGAGTTCCATCCTTGACCACGCCGTTTGTCTTAGCCTTTGTTCCCTTAACCAATGAAATTGCAAGATCTGCAGCTCCTTTAGCCTCTTGAGAAATTGGCTTGTAAACGGTGTTTGAAAGGACACCAGTCAAGATAGCTGCAAGTCCAGCAGGAGATGCATCTTGTCCTGATACGCAAGTCTTTCCATTGAGGTTGTTCTTCTTAAGAACAGCGACAGCTGCAAGGCCAAGGCCTTCGTTAGCTGAAACTACAGCGTCAAGCTTTCCGCCTGCCTTTGTGAGCTGTTGTTCGAAGATTGTGCCGCCGAGGGTGTTATCCCAGTTAGCGACTGACTTGTCATCAACAAGTGTTCCGCCGGTTGCCTTGAGGTATGGACCAACGATTGAAGCGTAACCCTGCTTGAAGAGGGTTGCGTTGTTATCTGTTGGAGCACCGTTTAAGTAAACAACGCGAGGCTTTGCAACCTTGTGTGCCTTGAGGCAAGCAACGATTCCCTTACCTTGTAGAACTCCAACGCCTACGTTATCGAATGATACGTAGTAGTTAGCTGAACCACCGAGGGTCAGACGATCGTAATCGATTGTTGCAACGCCCTGCTTCTTAGCAGATGCTTCAACAGAGATCGGAAGACACACGTCTGAACTCCAGTCACATTACTCGATCTCGTATGCCGTCTTCTGCTTGAA
>CAIKID010000237.1 GCA_903827345.1 uncultured Actinomycetes bacterium
ATTTTTCATGCACTTACAAGGTAACCTAACCTCCCTAGGGCTCGAGGCTCTAACTGTAGAAGGAGATCGTGGCGTATGGGTTCAGTAATCAAGAAGCGACGTAAGCGGATGGCTAAGAAGAAGCATAAGAAACTTCTTAAGAAGACCCGCATTCAGCGTCGCAACGCCAAGAAGTAGTTTTACTAACTCTTAACTAGTGCGAGCTTTCCAGAAATGCTCGTTACTGCGTAGCGCACTTTATTCAGCACAACCCATGAAGCATCATTACGGGTTGTGCTTCGGACCCCCGAAATCAATTGCATAGTCGGTTTCTGCGCTGCGGCATCTAGCGTCAATGCGCAAACTCTTGTCTGGCAACCGAAGATCATTGTTTTCAAATCAACACTCATCGGAGTAGTCGGGGCCCCATAGCCGTCGGGAATTACCGTGTTGATTGCTGAGCCAGCATCGACATTCATCCAGCGAATTTGAACCGGGTTCGGAATGGATGTGCTCGTTGCCCCAAGCCAAGATGCAATCAAGCCTTTTGCTGTCTTGTTGAGAGAAACCCCATACCCAACAACTGCAACATCGGGTGAGGAAGTATCAAGGGTTCGATAACTCCAATCAGCCGCAGCAGCAGTAGACCTTGTGGCAAGACGAATCTCTCCGGCTGTTGCTTGCTTTTGTTGATTGACGGCCAAGTTTGAGTCATAGATAACGCTCACCTTTGCACCAACAGTCACAGCACGAATATGGAAAGCAACATCTCCTGTTGTTCGTCCATCTGTCTTTCGATCACCATCTACCAATTCATAATTCCATTTACCGGCGCTACTTCGGACAGCACCCAGCAAAATACCTTGACTCTCATCGCGATAGAAAACTTGGACTCCAGCGGAGGTAATAGCACATGCGTTGCTGACACTTACATCGCTAGCGGTGCGGACTCGAACTGGTTGGTCGTAATTGTTAACTGCAGGTCCATTGCCATCAACAATTTCATATTTGAAATTCACACTGTCGAAAGTGGCATATCGCAGGTCTTTGTCGTCCAGATCTGAATAGAAAATATGCATGATCTGTTTAGTTCCGAGCCCGCTAATACAGACGGAAACTGGACCCGAAACATTATGCAATGTTCGCCCTGCAGTGCCACCACGCCCATCCACCACCACTTTTTTCCATGTCTTACCGTTCCAAAGTAAGAGCTTTAGCCCGCCGGAGGTGCTGTCGGTATATGCAATTGCTGGTTGATTTCGAAATGAAGTTACGGATAAATATTTCGCGTCAGCTGCTGTATCTAGATATGTGGGTACCGTCGTTGCTTGTGGAATAACGAGGGTGGTAGTCGCTGCCGGTGAAAATCCTAAGTCATTTACCGCTGTGATTGAAAATGAATAGCTTGCGCCGTTTTTCAATCCAGAAATAAATGCAGGGCTGGTTGCAGTGCTTTGCACGACACCTGTTTGCAGGTTCTTTATTGAATAGCTAGAGACTTGAGCAGCGCGAGCATTTGTCGGCGCATCAAAAGTAATCACAGCTGATTTGTCTGCGACTAGAGCCGCCACGTTTCGCGGTGCCTCAGGAAGTGCGATTGCGATGCCAGCAGGTGGCTTATTTCGCAGGTCCTCCATCATTGCGAGCAATAAGGGACCTGGATCATGAAAAACTTCTCCAGCATCTAAGTTTGGAGTCATCACCGAGTTAGGGCCAGCCGATGAATATGTTGCTTCATCAAGGTGGCTGACGGAGGATCCATCCGAATACCGAGATGGCGTATAGAGAACTGGTTTAACACCACCATTGGCCTTAACCCCAAGTGCCCCCGACCAAAGCAACGTATTCGTGAGGGCCTGACCTAATTCTAGGGAAGGGGATGGAATATCAGATAGACGTCTTCCATCAGGCAGTTGCGCATAAGCATCAAACGCTGTTGGTTGATCGATGCTTCCAAATTTGTAAGTGGGGTATGCGGGATTGCTGTCGTAGGAGTCTGTTGAAAGAAAGCCGAGTCCGTGACCTAATTCGTGAACGAATACAGATTCAAGATCATATTCAGTTGTTGAAGGCTTCCCATCATTGCGTTGATCCCAATTGGCAGCTGAATTAACTTGAATGACAATCTCTGGATTGTTCTTATCTAAATCTGAACCAGAAAGAGCGTTGGCCAATGCCGAGGGATACCAAAGCGTTGGATCTGGTGCATTAGGAAAGTTGATGAAGTAGTTTCCAGGACGCGCACTGCCAAGTACTCCATACACGGGAGACCGACCCCACGTTGCCTCAACTGAAATAGGAAGCGATGATGCGAAATTCTGCGCCCACACGTCGATAGCTGCCTGAACATCGGCCTTAGCCCAATCTGGAAAGTTGGTGTAGTTCACAACAAAGTGACTCTTTGCAACGGCTCGAGCTCCGCCATATTGTGTAACCGAAGCTGTTTTTGTTGATGCTGGTCCAGCGTAAGTATGTCCCCAGATTGTTGAAGGTGCCTCGCGAGTAAGTGAAAGGGCATTGGCTGCCGGGGCGGCGATAAGCCCAGCGAGCATCGCAATGATCGCGATTGCGCCTCTTACGTGACTCTTACTCTTGGTGAACATATTGGGAAACCGTATCAGGGTGAGAAGATAAGACCATGGTTCAGATTGGGACAGCACCCGAATATGCGAGAGTCACAGGGTATTTTAAGGTTAAAGGTAGGGATCAATGCCAAATGTCATAACAATCTACTCTCGCCCTGGATGTCATCTGTGTGATGTCGCATTGGATGTTCTTGAGAACCTTCAGAAAGAGTTGGATTTCGACATCGAGAAACTTTCGATTGAAGGAGATCCTGAACTAGAGCGTAAATACGGAGATCAAATTCCAGTGATAAAGATCGACGGG
>CAIKID010000238.1 GCA_903827345.1 uncultured Actinomycetes bacterium
CCATCCAACCAGAGTTTTAATTCGGTCATTGGAGAGATCCTTGACTTTCGCAATGGTCAGATCCGGCGGAATAGCCTCACATTTAATCATGGCAAGATTCTTGTAGCGTTGCGATAGAGCAACAATCTGAGAGGGGTCTTCGAGACCACCGGCCTGCGGTAAGTGTTGAACTATGACCGGAACTTTAACCGACTCTAAGATTTCTGAAATATGGAATAGAACTTGTTCAACCGAGGGAGCAAAATAAGTAGGAGGAAGAATGTTTAAATAATCTGCCCCCATCGCTTCATATCTTTGAGCACGGAGCACTGCTAAGTCGCTGGAGTGATCGGCTACCGATGTTATTACTTTCAACCCCGACGAACCCCGAGTTGAAATTAGGGTTTCAAGCAATCTAATTCTTTCATCGTCACTGAGCTTAATATTCTCGCTGGCGATACCAAAAATCAAGACATTTTCAACATCCAATGAAATAATCCATTCGACCAAGTGGCTAAAACTTTCATAGTCCACTTGGCCGTTTTCATTGAATGGAACGGATAATACTGGGCAGACTCCAACGATCATTCGATAGTTCGTCGCTATTTCCTGATGCGTTTAGAGATTAGGGCCTGCATGATGACAGAGATGATGATCACCAAACCGAAGAAGATTTGTGTGTAGAAAGCATTTACACCAGATGCAACGATTCCGGCATTGATGGCACCAATGATGAAAGCACCCACAAAGCTACCCGTGATCGAGCCAGTTCCACCATATACGCTCGTACCACCTAAGAAGACAGAGGCGATAGCGCTAAGAAGTAAACCAGAGCCCATCGTTGGCCAGAAGTAAGAGACTTCGAAGGAGCCAATAATTCCAGCGAGGGCGGCGAAGGTTCCAAGGATCGAGAATGTCATAATCTTGACCCGCTTGATGTTTACGCCCATCAACTGAGCCGAGATCTTATTATCACCCGTCAAGAAGACGTGAGAACCAAATTTCGTCCGATTAAGTAAAAACCATAAGAAAATCGCAACGAGAACGGTCCACCAGAACTGGTTAGCAACGCCTCCAAAAGTACGACCAACCAGTAATTTATTAATCGTATTGTATTTGGCTGGGGTGAGATCGACGCCTGAGCCATTTGTCCAGGCTAAATCAATACCTACAAAGAGGAACTGGGTACCAATAGTAATAACGAGGGATGGCAAATTAAACTTCATAACCAGATAACCATTGACCAATCCACAGATGAATCCGACAAGCAATCCCACGATGAGCGAAATCCAGATGCTAACTCCAGATTGCGCCATCTCGGAAAAGGTGCAGGCGGCGAGAGCCATGATCGAAGGAAACGATAGGTCTATCTCTCCAGTAATAATTACCAAGGTCAATGGGATTGCCATCAGGGCGAAGATTGGAGTTGTTGATGCGAAGGCGAGGTAAATATTCTTATGAGCGAATGCGCCTGGGGCAAGAGCCACAAAAGATAGCCACATCACCAGACCTACAGACCAGATACCGACCTGCAAGCCAAAGCGACGCCAAAATGAAGGGGGCCTTACTGCGTTGTTTTTAGGAGCTGCTTCGTCTTTCGTTGATGACATTTACTTTTGCTCCTTTAAATTCCCGGTACGTGCTACTCGGTACATGCTTTCAATTAATTCATCCATAGTGATTTCGCTCTTTTTATAATTTCCAGCGACCTTGCCGCGATCTAAGACAATCATCCGATCGACAGCTGGATAAATGTGGAAAATATTGTGATCAATAAAGATCGCCGAACGCCCACTGGTCTTAATCCTTTGGATGAAATCCAATGTCTTTTTTGTCTCGCTGAGAGAAAGTCCGACAGTTGGCTCATCAAGAATAACCAGCTCAGCATCAAAATACAGTGCACGAGTGATTGCAACGCCCTGCTTTTCTCCACCTGACATGGTTTGAACAGTGTTATCTGGATGCACAGCAGTCGAGGTGAAGCCCATGTGCTCACTCATTAAGCGAGAAGCTTCCTCACGCATGCCTTTGACATCTAACATCCGATATTTATTTCTCATTTCGCGTCCCATGAACATGTTCCGCCAAATGGGCTGTTGTTCACATAAGGCACGTTCTTGATAAATTGTTTCGATTCCAAGACTCCGCGCTTTAGCAACGCTCCAATCTGTAATCTTCTCACCTTTAAACCAGATCTCTCCTCCTGCATCCGGTTCATGGAATCCCATAATGGTTTTAACAAGAGTGGACTTTCCGGCGCCATTGTCGCCAAGTAGTCCAACAATCTCGCCTGGGTAAATTTCCAAACTTACACCGGAGAGAGATCTTACTTCTCCAAATGTCTTAGATACATTCTTCAATTGGATTATGGGTGTTTCCGAAGACATTATAAACCTTCCATTTTCAGATAGATGATCGGCTGATGCTCATTAGTGCATCAGCCGATCACATTAATCGATCTTACAACCTACTTCTTATAACTAGCGGATCAACTTATTTGCTAACGGTGCAATAAATGCAACGTTGCTCTTGTCGACGAAGCCAGCAGAAGTGTTCACATTAAGACCTGAGAAACCATACTTCTTGGTCAAGCAGGCATTGAGTACTGGAATGTAACCCTGCAAGTATTCTTGCTGATCAATTACCAGGCTCAAGTAACCGCTCTTAATAGCGGTTGCTGTTGCGGGTGACATATCGAAACCAGCTACATAGATACTTCCGGCAGCCTTACTAGCAGCCTTCATATAAGTTGCAGCTGTTGCTGTGAGTCCACCGTGATCGATGAACACAGCCTTGATTGCTGGGTGAGCAGCAAGCACGCCAACGAATGTAGGAGTACCAGCAGTTGGTGTTGTGTTTGTTGCCTGGTCGATTTCTTGATAGTCAACCTTGATTCCCTCTGCTTGTAGAGCATCGATGATTCCGACTGTACGACGTGCACGGTCACCGGCTGCGCCCTTAAGGCCCCAGACGAATGCTTCGTCACCAGACTTAAGTCCAGCACGCTTGATAGCTTCTTTTGCAAGGTCTCCACCAGCGGTGTAATTGATCGCACCTACAAAGCCTTGGCCTTGTGCGTTGTACTTAGCGTCAGCGATTGGGAGTTGTGAGTTTGCGTTAGCAATTGTTGTTCCTTGTGCATATGCCTTCGCAAGAATTGGATCTGCAGAAGCATCACCAATCAATCCGATAATGCCGACAATGGCATCTGGCTTTGCAGCAACAGCTTCCTTGAGCTGTGATGTCATCAGACTTGGATCCCAGTTAGACCAGTAGTACTTCATGTTTGGTCCAAGATCCTTTGCAGCTTGCAGCATTCCGTTGTAAACATTTACAGCGAATGCACCACCTTGTGGGCCACCTGGGAAACCAACAATATTCACACCAGCACACCAGCGCGATTGAACTGCAGCTGACGAGGTGCCAACTGTTGCGATTGTTACCGAGGAAACAAGGGCAAGAGTCGTTATACCGATCAAGACACGAGCTTTCATAAACTTCCTTCCGATAGGAGATCCTTTTCGATCTCAGATCAAAATACTTCATATGAGAAGACAAATACAATAGATTCGGACTCAATTCTCGATCGTTACAGAAGCGTAATAGTTCTTATTTATGACAAATTACTCCTAACGCAATGCCACCCCCTTTTTCCTCAAGATTTAGCGAGAAGGTAAATTATTCGCACCTTGGAGCTGAGTTGTTGCGAGTTCAGGATTACTGGCATACCTTTCGCAAATATGGCACTAGGACTCTTATCCACGAGATAAGAGCCTTTACACTTTGAGAGGTTTACATGACTAACTGGTTATCGACGCGGGACCCAGACGGCCCCATGAAAGATTCGATCTCGATATTAGCCAAACAATCAATTGGCTTTGCCGATGCCGACGGCTTACCAGAGTCCAACAAGAGATTTACGGATGGATCACGATGGAAGATTGAGATTCCATCTGTCGAAGGTCCGGCTGCATTCAAGGCTGTGCTAGAAGAAGCTAAAAAATATAAGTT
This sequence comes from uncultured Actinomycetes bacterium, assembly GCA_903827345.1. Taxonomy (GTDB): domain Bacteria; phylum Actinomycetota; class Actinomycetes; order Nanopelagicales; family Nanopelagicaceae; genus PALSA-747. The sequence goes on from CAIKID010000238.1 coordinate 3,991, forward strand.
AGTTGTACATCGAATTTCACAAGGCTCTGGAATCATGTTGCAGACTGATTCGGAAATTGAAGAGATGCTTGAGTTGGGTCGCGCGAATAACATCGAGGTTTGTTTATTTGTTGGCCCGCGTGCCTCGTGGGACATTGGCAAGCAAGTTACTGCCAGTTCTGGCGCGGTCGCAAATCCAACGCTACGAGGTGGAGACCAACTTCGCTACGCTCTTGAAGATGTTATACACGGATCAAAACTTGGACTTCGTTCGATCTTGGTGGGGGATTACGGGTTGCTGAAAGTACTCGGGAAAGCCCGAGAAGTAGGAGATATTCCCACTGACTTTATTTTCAAAACCTCTGTTGCAATGGTTTGTAATAACCCTGGCACCGCTCAACTTTTACAAGAGCTAGGTGCATCGACGCTAAATATCGCTACCGATCTCTCCTTGCAACAGATCGCGGCTATTAGATCGCAGGTTGATCTGCCCCTCGATGTTTATGTTGAAGGCCCTGATGATTTTGGCGGCGTTGTAAGACATTATGAAATACCAGATTTAGTTCGGGTTGCAGCTCCCGTCTATCTCAAATTTACCCTCCGAAATTCACCTGGGCTTTATCCGTCTGGTGGTCATATTCAAAGTGTCGTTGAGTCCACTGCGCGTGAACGCGTGCGTCGAGCAGCTATTGGCATTTCAATGCTAACTC
>CAIKID010000239.1 GCA_903827345.1 uncultured Actinomycetes bacterium
TGTGCATAGTGGGGAGGCGGCCCGATTTAAGCGAGTCGTTGCCCTTGCAAATGGAGCGGCCGAGATTGTCGCAGCGCTGGGATACAAGAATATTTTGGTAGGTCGGGACATTGCCTCCACTATGCCAGAGCTCAAAAATATTCCAATCGATGAATCGGCGATGCAAGTTTCTGCAGAGGCCGTTCTCTCGCAGCGACCAGATTTAGTATTTATAGATTCAAACACCTCACCCGCAACGGCAATCGCAACTTTGCGAGCCGCAAAGATTAAGATCGTGAGCGTCCCCAGCGCATTTACGCTTGCCGATATCTACGCCAAGGAAGATGTAATCGCCAAGACATTAGGTGTTCCCAAAGCTGGTGCGACACTAGAAGCGCAAGTAAGTTCGTTCAAATCGGCAAAGAGCGCAATTAGAGTTGCATTTCTATATATGCGCGGAACTGCATCTATTTACTTGATCGGCGGACCAGGTTCTGGCGCAGATTCAATACTGCAGGCCGATGGTTTTATCGATGTAGGTGCCGCTAACCTTAAAAATCCATTTAATGCCTTGACCGCTGAAGAGTTAATCAAACTACAGCCTGATGTCTTGCTGCTTATGACAAAGGGGTTGGTCTCTGTTGGAGGAATCAAAGGATTAGTGCAATTTCCCGGCATCGCGCAAACTCCAGCTGGCAAACACCAACGAGTAGTTAGCGTGGATGATTCTCTCCTGCTTTCATTTGGCCCTCGAACGATCCCCATGGCGAAGCTACTTCGACCCCTTGTGATTGCGGCAGCTAAATTATGAAGAAGACACTTATCTATATAGGCGGCCTCGCACTTCTACTCTTCCTATTTTGGCTCTCACTCGATATCGGTATTCTGCAGTTACAAAGTTCGGTCTTTTCGCTGATTGGTAAACACAGCGTTGATGCAACAACAGTTTGGCAAGTTCGATTCCCACGTGCACTCGGAGCGGTAATTATCGGGGCCGGCTTAGGAGTTGCGGGTGCCGTTGCACAGGGCATCTTCCGTAATCCCTTGGCCGAGCCCACTCTCATTGGTCTCTCCAGCGGCGCAACGCTAGGAACTATCGCTCTCATCTCCTCGGGCGCTTCGGTCTACGGAACACGCTCAAATATTGGTGCAGCGGTACTGGCAGCAGCGCTCACCGCGTTACTAGTTCAATGGATCGCACCAGGTAAAGGTTTCGGTTTTTTACTGACAGGTATCGCAGTATCTGCAATCTTCACCTCATTCGCCGGGCTGCTCATATCGATGTCCCCTAAGCCAAGCATTCAATCCATTACCTTTTGGAATTTTGGTTCACTGACGCTGCTCAACAATGCCACCGTGGGAATGATTGCTCCTTATATCGAAGTAGGAATCATCATCTGCTTCTTGGTGTCTCGCCGCCTTGATATCTACTCGCTCGGAGAAAGCTCTTCGCATTATCTAGGGGTAAACCCAAAGCGATTACGACTTTATGCGATTATCGGGTTGGCTTTCCTCATTGGTGCCTCTGTTAGTACCGTTGGAACGATTGCATTTATCGGATTGCTTGTACCCCACATTGTCCGCTTACTCATCGGCCCCGCTCATCGCAAGGTGTTATCTCTGAGCGCGCTAGTCGGAGCTATTGTTTTGCTGCTCGCCGATCTCTTAGCGCGCACCCTCTTTCAACCGAATGAGATCCCGTTAGGTTTACTGACATCTCTCCTCGGAGCACCAGCCCTTATCGTGCTCCTACGCATTAAGCGCGCATCGTGGGTGAGTCATGATTGAGATCAAGGGACTCTCCTTCGCACGCGGTGAACACCAGATCTATAAGGATTTCAATGCTCAGCTCGAAGTGGGTGAATCAGTCCTTCTCACCGGTCCGAATGGGGCAGGTAAAAGCACTCTCATTCAATTAATAGGTGGCCTACTCCAAGCCCAAACTGGAGCAATAACAATCGATGGAGTCGCAGTCAACACTTTAAGCACCAAGGATCAAGCGCAATTGCGGGCAATCGCCCCGCAGCGTCGCTCGTTCACTTTAGCTTTCACAGTAAATGAAGTTCTACATTTCCTACCGAAGAAGATGCGAATCGCAGATAACTCCCATTTAATATCTCAACTGGGTTTATCAGCACTGCTTAACAAGAAGGTGACTGAACTTTCTATCGGACAACAAGAGCGCGTAAGTTTGGCGCTAGCGCTCAGTCAACGCGCCAAATATTATCTACTTGATGAACCATTTAGCGCTCAAGATTTAGAATCAACAAACAAAATTATTGAGTTTATTACCGAGCTTAAGAAAGAGAATGGCGTCCTGGTGATTTCTCACAATCAGGACGCCATCTTTAAATACTTCGATCGAGTTATTAGCCTCGCTTAGCTTGACTTGGCTTTCCCGCCTTAAAAGGCTTTCCGCCAGCTTTACCAAACTTCTTTGGGCCGGCAGCAGGCTTGCCAGAACGAGCTCGTGACTCAGCCTTTTCAAGCGCAATGCGCTTTTCTAGCGGCATACGAGGCGCCTTCTTTGCGGGACGAGCTACGCCTTCGACGCGGCCACGATTTCCTGCAGGTGTTGCGCTCTCTTCACGAGTGCGTGAATCTCTTGCCTTGTCTTCCCACTTCTTAGGAGCAGAGCGGAATGGGCGATCGCTGCGTTCTGTAGCAGGACGACGATCACTACTGAAAGTACGTGCGGTACTTGGACGACGCTCTTCACGAGGTGCTTGGAATGATCGCTCTGGGCGCTCGGTACGCTCTGGGCGCTCGGTACGAACTTCAGCGCCTTCAGCCTTAGCTGGGCTTTCGAAGCGACCTCCACCAGATTTGCGTGCTTTGAAGTTACCATCGCGGTTTCCACGATCGTTAGAACGACTGCGGCTTCCTGGCTTACGATCATTGCGAGATGGCTTTTCTGCCTCCACCGCGATCGGAATACCAGATGGCTCTTGTGCGCCGGTGATCTCCTGAAGTTTTGAATCTCCTGGGCGAACATTGTTCTCGATCAACTTAACAGCAGCGCGGTTGGTGATACCAAAGACCGCTTTCTTCTGTTTGTGTGTCGCAAGAGTAACTACTGTTCCTGTTGCACCAGCACGCGCGGTACGACCGGCACGGTGGAGATAATCTTTGTGATCCGCAGGGGCATCAATATGCACGATAAGTGAGACATCATCAACGTGGATACCGCGCGCTGCTACATCTGTAGCAACAAGTGCGGAGGCGCGACCATCTTTAAAGGCTTTGAGAACTCGAGTGCGCTGACCTTGAGATTTTCCACCATGAAGCACACCAACTGGTACGCCACTGCGAAGCATCTTTTCAGCGAGCTTATCGGCGCCATGTTTGGTTCGAACGAAGAAGATTGTGCGGCCATCGCGGGCGGCGATCTGAGTTGAAATCTCATCCTTATGTTGCTGATCGAGCAACAAGAGATGATGAGTCATATCAGCTGCGCGAGACTTTTCATTCTCGAGTGAGTGAGTAATCGGATCTTTGAGGAAACGCTTGACGATCGTATCGACATCGCGATCCAAGGTGGCAGAGAACAAGAGGTGCTGTCCGCCTTCTTGGGTAAGAGAGAGAATCTCTTTCACGACTGGTAGGAATCCCATATCAGCCATCTGATCGGCCTCATCGAGAACGGTGATCATGACATCTGAAAGATCGATGTGCTTCTTCTCGAGAAGATCCATTAAGCGGCCAGGAGTAGCAACAATGACAGGTACACCGCGCTTGAGCGATTGAATCTGACCAATGTATGAAAGTCCGCCAGCAACAACCTGTGAAGAGAGGCCAATTTTGCGGGCAAGTGGAGAAATAACTTCATTGATCTGAACTGCAAGCTCGCGAGTTGGAGAAAGAATTAAGCCAAGTGGCTTGTGAGGCTTAGCGGTACGGCCGTTGAGGCGCGTAAGCATGGCTAGGCCAAATGCCAGCGTCTTTCCAGAGCCGGTTTGTCCGCGACCGAGCACATCGCGACCTTTAATCGCATCAGGCAGGGTGGCAGTCTGAATAGGGAATGGGGCGGTCTTGCCTTCGGCTTCAAGAGCCTCGCAGAGCGCAGGGGTAACACCTAAATTGCGGAACGTAGACATAGCTATACCAATCGAGACATAGATGCGTGTCTCGTGGTGATTATCAGTTAAGACTGACGTAAGACTCGCAAACGAACTTGTTTATGGTGACAAACAGAGGTTCTGTGAGTTGTGTTGCGGATGCAACA
>CAIKID010000240.1 GCA_903827345.1 uncultured Actinomycetes bacterium
AGCGCAAGTGAAAAATCACACTTTCGCTTACCTAAGTCTTCAACCATCGGTGATAATCACCCCTCATTAGCCGGAATATCCAGAAAACGGAATGCCCCAGAAATCTCCTCATTTCATTAGGCTACCCAAATCATCAACCATCGGTTACAAACACAGAATCCATTGGTTTCCATCCTATTAAACAACGCTCCAACTATTAGACTCGACAAAACCCTGATTTTGGGCCAGTTTCTAGCCCGTACTAATTACACTGTTCTGTCAAAAAAATCAATTCGCATGCAAAACAAAGAGATCCGCGTATTCGTCGTCTTGCTGGTAGCACTACTGGCAGGATCCGAAGCATTTCTCGCTTACAACACGCTATACACCTATGGCGAAGTCATGCAGGGACTTTATTGGATGCTGGTATGGGCGAACCTTCCAATTGTAATACTCGCCTTATGGAAGCCGAGAGTTGGCATGTGGGCAGCAATTGGCCTAGGTGCATTACTGCTCCCGTGGCAGGCATTCGCGAACAGGAAGTGGACACAGATTCACGAAGAGATCATTTCGATCATTCGATACGTGGACACCCAGAAGAAGACATCAGGGGAATATCCGAAGACTCTCGATGGATACAAGTTTCAGCGGTCTTGGATTGGAGACCAAGTATCATACGGGACATCAGACGGAACTTACCGCCTCTCATATTTCATGAATGACCCGGGAATCAGCTACTGGTATGAATCGTCTTCTGGATTCGGCTACTATCCCGACTAAGAAAAGAGACAGAACAAGTCATGACGCACCAACCGGCATAAGCTTTTCAATTTCACCTCAAAATCTTTTCAATCGCGCCGGTGGGCGCACATCTAACGTTCGGATAATGAAAGATAAAACCCACATCCCCGAAGGTTACTACTTTCTCATCATTGTTGAGAATGGCGAAGTGACGCATTATACATCCAATTTCGGCCTGTCTCACGCAGAGTTTGCCAAGAGGACCGTTGGAACCCTTCCAGCTGGCGCGTGGATAGGATCGGCCACAAAGAACGATGGCCAGTTGTCTGCCGTGAACTCTTATACATTTTATGGGAATCAACTCCCTGGCCCACCGGAAACACAAAGATCAGTTATCGAGAGATTCTCATGATGCACATTGAACCACGTAGGCTAACACAATTACCCCATGAACGAGTCATTTAATGCTCCAACTCCTGACAGTACTATTTGACTTGATCTTCTCGATTCCAGTGCCATCCAAGGACGAGGCAGAGCAATCGTAGCTGAAGACCGCAGCCAGACGTATTGGAATTGCATTCATTATCATTATAGCCATAATCGCCATTGTTTCGTATGCCACTTTCTGATCAAAATCGAAGAATAGAATCCGAACAAGGCGGTGGTGGCAACGCTCTTGAACCGCTCTCTCACCCCTCAACCGCGCCTCCAAAGTCGCGTGCCACACCTTGACGTTCTGCGGAGAAGAATGATGACTGATTGATACCCAGAAGATATATTTGCGACTGTTGGGGTCCCAGCTATATCCGGCATCAACTTGCTTCCGGCCTCCGATCCTCC